>DGES01000106.1:41039-44905 GCA_002386065.1 Firmicutes bacterium UBA3920 | reverse complement strand
TGAAAAAATATCCCTTTACAATCATATGTATATTATGTATAATATACTGTGTTGTTGCGGGGCTATAGCTCAGTTGGGAGAGCGCCACACTGGCAGTGTGGAGGTCAGGGGTTCAAGTCCCCTTAGCTCCACCAAAAAAACTACCTACAAATGTAGGTAGTTTTTTTATAAATAAATATTACAATAACCTATATTAATTATTTATTTAATTTTATCTTTCTTCTGATACAATAGTTTCAAATAGTTCTTCAAAATTGCTATCATCAACTAAGGTCTTATCATATTCCTTGTCTTTGTATATAAAGTCTTGTAAAATTTGTATATTTTGTTCTTGATCCATTATGAGGACCCAGCCCTTTTTTTTATTTAATATTATACCTCTACTCAGTTCATTTACTGGTATCTGCATCTGTACAGGTGTAAAACTATCCATATTATATATTGTGTAGGCATAACTTAAAATATCTGTAACACCCATATCCGTTTCTATATAGGGTAAAAACTTTGTAATTATTTTAGGATATTGTGTTATGGGTGTAGATTTAAATTTATCTATGGTTAGGTCTATAATATGTCTTTGCCTACTCATTCTATCGAAATCTCCATTTCCTACATGGCGTACCCTGGCATAAGCTAAAGTTTGTAGTCCGTTTAAGGTCTGTTTTCCTGCTCTATCTATAGGTGTAGCCTCTTTTTCTATTCCTTCAATATCATTAAGCTCTTTTTTTGTACCTTTTATTACATCATTTAATGGCGATATTTCTTCTTCTTTTATGTCTATTTCCAACCCTCCAATGGCATCTATTAAGTCTTTAAATCCATAGAAATTAATTATGGCATAATGGTCAATATTAATCTTAAAATTATTTTCAATTGTTTCTATGAGAAGTTCAGGTCCACCAAAGAAAAATGCGTGATTTAGCTTTTGATTATCATGTTCTGGTATATTGACATAAGTATCTCGCATTATAGATGTAAGTTTTAGTTTTCCGTGTATTTTATCTATAGTGAGAATCATCATACTATCTGAGCGTGATGTTTCTTTTATATCTCGTGCATCACATCCGATTAAAAGTATATTGCTTATGTCCTTTACATCTTTTATTTCGATGCCGTCTAATTCATTGTTATTTATCTTTTCTTTTGTAATATTTTTAGCCTTTTCTTGTTCTTTATTAGATATTTTATTTGAAGTCTGCATGTGTTCTGTACATGCAAGCACTCCTATACACAGACATATCACCATGATGGCTATAAAAATCTTCTTTTTTACCGTTTTCAATTTCTCCACCTTCTTAAATAAAATCAAATCACATATATATTAATAGTATATATAGGGTTACATATAGATTTATAGATATTTTATATATCTGACTATAAGATACTATCTATATTATATTACAAAATTCGCTATCATTGGGTTAGAAAGTGTTTACATAATTCTTACATAATTCTTACATGATTGCAACTAGAAATGGTGTAAGAACTTAGAGTGAACTCTATTACATTGTATAAGAGGTATTTCGTGAAATAGACGCTTATATATAGATATGATTTTTGGTTGTAGGTATTTCCTTGAATCATCATTTGTTATGTAACTATAATGTAAATTTTGTTTAATATTTTGTCATCCATTATCTACAGGTCTTTTGTATAATTATATATAAGGGGGTCGTACATTATGAAAATATTTAAGAAATTTTCGTCAAAAAATAAGCAGTATATGACAAAGCAAAATATGAAGAAAAAGAGCATATCAGTATTATGCGTGTTTTTGACAATATTCGCAGTAGCTATTGTATTTAAATGGCATGATATGCATGTGGCCGTACTTAGCAAACCAATACAATTAGATGTAGATAAAGGAAGTAATCTAGAAGAAAGCAACGATTTAAAAGATAAAAATATGAGGAAGGATAAAACTGTCGTGGAGAAGAGTCATATAAAGGATGAGAATGTGGAACCATCTAAAAAGAACAATTCCCAAGCTCCTCACAAGAAGAATGATGAAATAAAAAAATCTGACACATCAAGGACTGATGTGCAAGAAAAACAAAAAGGGGCATCTAATACAATAAAGGCGGAACAAAAAAAAGAATCTAACGATAGCGCTGAAAATATGGACAAAGTACAAACCACACAGGCTGCATCTCAGGCAGTTCAGAATATATATAATTCTGTGGTACCACCTTATATTATGCCATCTTCTGAGGAATTAGGTAATAAAAAGATTGTATATCTTACATTTGATGATGGTCCATCAGAGAACGTGACCCCTCAAGTGCTAGATATCTTGGAGGAAGAAGGAGTTAAGGCCACATTTTTTGTGATAGGAAGTTTAGCAGAAAAGCATGAAGAACTTATAAAGAGGGAGGCAAGTGAAGGACATATAATTGCCAATCATAGTTATTCCCACGATTATAAAACTTTGTATTCCAATGTAGATAATTTTATGGCGGAAATAGAAAAGACCGATAATATATTGAAGGATATAATTGGTGATAGTTATAGAGCTAAATATATGAGGATGCCAGGTGGTGGCTTTGGAGAGAAATATGAACCTTTCAAATCTGTTCTCTTAAAAAAGGGTTATAATTATATAACATGGAATGTGGTGACAAATGATGCAGTGGAGAAAAAACCTACTCCTGAAAAGTTGTTTGCTAACTTTAAAGAAACATTAAATGGGAATAGATTTTCAGTAGTACTTATGCACGATGGCTCCGGGCAGAAAGCAACCCCTCAATCTCTACGTATGATAATAAAATATTTAAAACACGAGGGCTATGAATTTAGAGTTTTTGACAAATAATATGTTATAATATCTGTGGAGTGATGATATATGGCAGAGAAGATACTTATAGTGGAAGATGAAAGTTCTATAAGGGGATTTATTAGAATAAATCTTGAGAGAAATGGATATATAGTGTTTGAAGCTGAAACGGGAGAGAGTGGTATAGAACTAGTACGAGAGCAACACCTTGATATTGTAATATTGGATATAATGCTTCCAGGTATAGACGGATTTGAAGTTTGTCGAACATTGAGGGAAGAATTCCCCCTCATTGGTATAATAATGCTTACAGCTCGTGATTTAGATATGGATAGAATAATGGGATTGGAATTTGGCGCCGACGATTATATAGTCAAACCCTTTAACCCCATGGAGTTAGTGCTTCGTGTAGAGGCGTTGATTCGCAGAATGGGGAATGCTCTCGATACGGATGAAGAACATCAAATTTTAAAGAGTGGCCCTTTCGTATTAGATAATTATTCTCAGAAGTTTTTCAAAGGAGCGAGAGAGATAGATGTAACACCAAAGGAATACAATATAATTAAATTATTTATGGAAAACCCCTATAGGGCTTTTAGTCGAGATGAGATATTGGATCAGGTATGGGGCTATGATTATATAGGTGATACTAAGATAATTGATGTAAATATCCGAAGGCTCCGAAGGAAGATAGAGGATTGTCCATCAGAACCAAAATTTATTGAAACTGTATGGGGCATTGGATATAGATGGAAGGGGCCTAAGGATTGAAAAAAAGTCAAAAGAGTATTAAGATAAGACTTATATACAGTTTTGTATGCATAATTCTTATAAGTGTGACAATTCTTGAATCTATTTTGCTGTTCCTAGTACGCCGATATTATTATAATAACTTAGAGGAAATAATGACAAATCATATAAAAATGTTGGCAGACTTTTATGTCCGTTATTTTTCCAATTCTTCACTAGAAGATAATATAATAGATAATATAGACGTATTTTGGAAACAGACCACTGCACAGACGCAGATAATAGATTCTTCTGGAGAACTCATAATGGACTCAATAGGCTATATGCCAGAAGATAACTATGT
>DGES01000106.1:40381-40774 GCA_002386065.1 Firmicutes bacterium UBA3920 | reverse complement strand
GGTACGGGTGATGGCTGTATCATATCCTCTTATAGTCAATGATGAGGTGGTAGGTGTAATTCGATTTATATCTTCCCTTAGAGAGGTAAATAAAGAGATAAAGGATATATATAAGATTTTTTTATCCATAGGTGCTGTAGTTGTAGTAATTGCAGTAATAGTAAGTATATTTATAGCCAATAGTATTGTAGTTCCCCTTAAGGATGTAACCCATGTTGCAGGTGAGATGGCAAGGGGAGATTTTGAGATAAGGAGCAAAAAATATTATGACGATGAAGTAGGTAAATTATCTGATACATTAAATTATATGGCGGAAGAAATAGTAAAAAAGGACAATTTAAAAAATGAATTTCTATCATCGGTATCCCATGAACTTAGAACGCCACTGACTGC
>DGES01000106.1:39038-40180 GCA_002386065.1 Firmicutes bacterium UBA3920 | reverse complement strand
GAGCTTCTAGATTTTTCTCGGTTTACTTCAAATGCCATGACTTTAAAACTTAAGGATATGGATATAACTACTGTGATAGAGTATGTTAAAAAACATATGATGCCATTGGCAATGAGAAACAATATAAATTTTCATGTGGAATATGAATCCAATCTACCTAAGGTTAGCATAGATGCAGATAGAATAAAGCAGGTACTTATAAATATACTTGATAATGCGTTTAAATTTACCCCAAGTGGCAATGATGTTGTGTTAAATACATGGCATGAAGATGACTATGTAAATATTGTCATAAGAGATACAGGATGTGGTATAGATAAAGATGAGTTGCCTAAGGTCAAAGAGAAATTTTTTAAGGGGAAAGGCAGTAAGTCACAGCATGGGATTGGACTTTCAATATGTGATGAGATAGTAAAATTACATGGTGGAACCTTAGAAATAGATAGTAAGTTGAATTGTGGCACTAAGGTAACAATAAGGCTACCTGTGGCTTAGATAAGGAATTACCCATGGACATTTAGAGTCTTTAGGGTGATTTGTTGAGTTAGGAGGCAAAGAGATTTAATGTCCAAGAAGATATGTGTTTTGGTTATATTGACTATTATGGCCATAGCTATACAAGGATGTGGATATATGTTTGAGGAGACTGGTGAAAAGATTGTACCACCCAATAACCAATATATACCCATTGAGGGGATGTGGCGAGTTACAGGACAGTTAGGTGCTGGCATAATACAAGAGGATGAGAAGGAAGATACCATATTAAATACACTTGCATATTTCTCTAAAAATGAAGCAATATTTGGTGAATATAGTGCCATGGACATTCAATATAAAGTAAGACGGGTTAAAACAGAAGATTTTTTTCTATATCAATATAAGGTGACGGCGCAGGATTTGGGTATAGATAAAGAAAAAGTAGATGTAATTTCTATAACATCAGGAGATAAACCTTTTTATGAATTTATAAAACTTGATCAAAATAATATTATCATGTTTCTTGATAATAATTTTTATATACTTACTAAAGAACTTGATGAAAGCAATGCGCAGATTTATAGTGGGGAGAATAATATAAAAAAGGCTCAAGAAATAGATAGTGATGGAGATGATGAACTTCTGCGTTCTGGTATTTTCCTTGG
>DGES01000106.1:38115-38806 GCA_002386065.1 Firmicutes bacterium UBA3920 | reverse complement strand
TTGGCGACATCAAATTTATTTACACCACGAAAGACTGGATTTTGGGAGATAGGTTCGGTAACTAAGGAGAGAAGGGGATATAAATATGATATCTTATATGGATATCCCATTCTTTCATATGATGATCCTAATATGATGAATGAAGTTATTATTGAATCATCTAAGGCTATGGAAGATTTACCAGATAATAGGCATGTAAGGCGGTATATAAAATATGTGGGAAATGACTATATAGCAGTTGAAAACATAAGCATGGATGATGAGTTAAATTCTGTTAATAGAAGATATCAAGTATTGCCCATAGATAATATAGAAAATAGTAAAGGTATAAAAATATCCGATATTATAGGAGGAAAAGGGAAGGAAATTTTTTCAAATTCTGCCCAGTCTAGCTTGGAATTGAATGATATACAAATATCAGATATTAAAATAGATGAAGAAAATTTTACTGTTACAAGGCGAAATGGACATTGGATAATGAGGGGTAGACTTGCATATAAAAGACAAGAATATCTAGATTTTAATATAAATGTAATTCCACCTACTAAACTTGTAAATTATGACGAGCTATGCATATCATGGAACACTATAAAGACAAAGCTTCCCACTGTTGTTGATGCCTATACTTCGCCAAATGAAGACTTGCTTATAGCTTTGGATATGGATAATGTATACGTATATGCCATAGAAG
>DGES01000106.1:23435-37900 GCA_002386065.1 Firmicutes bacterium UBA3920 | reverse complement strand
TATGTAGAGAGATGGGATAGATATTTTAAGACCCAAGATCCAGTGAACCTTGATTAATAAATAATATAAAATCTTTCTTTTTCGGTTTATATAGTATCACCTATTTTTTTAGATACTCATATAATAAACTAGACAGAAGGTAAACAATAGACATAAAAGACTGAAAAAGGAGGTATAAGTATGGGCTTTTGTGGAAGGATCGATGACAGTTTATTATTTTTCTTTTTACTTTTAGTGATATTTTTCTGTAATTGCGGCATCTTCAAATCTGGATCTGAATTGCTGTTTTTCTTCTTAATTTTAGTGACATTATTTGGAGGAGGAAGCTTATTCAAGGGATTTGGAGTAGTGGATGGGTAATAAAACTTTGATAAAGGGGGGTTACCTGTTTATAGGTAATCCCTTTTTGCAATAAATTGCCTGTTTGTAGTCTATTTTAATATAATATAGATATATATTATAGATGTGTTAGATAGAGGACTATGACAAAAATGAGTAGATGTAAATTTTAATATCTTTACAAATTTTTTAAATACATCAGCTTTATTCTTTATAATCTAAAAAGTATAGACCAATATGACCTTTATGGGTTATGAAGATTATGTTGTCTTTACATAATTCAAACTAAAGTAAGTTCAGTAATGAAATATAGTTTAAAAGCTAAATAAATTTTTTTACTATAGTACGGTAAGTGTTAGTAATAGAGAGATAGTTTAAAGTTATAAAAACTTTGTTTTAGACTAATGTTTACAAAAGACACAAATGGAGGATGAATATAATATGAAAGTACTGGTTCTTTCGGTAACTGCCGGTTATGGACATCATCAGGCTGCGAATGTATTAATAGAGTATTTGGAGGATAAAGGTATAGATTGTAAGTTGGTAGATACTTTTGAGTATATAAATCCTATTTTAAGTGAATCTATTGCAAAGGGATATCTTATATCAACTAAATTTACACCTGCAGTGTATGGCAAGTTCTATCGGCTTGCAGATAAAGAAGAAAAGGAAGATCGTAGTGAGTTTTCTATGGTCAAGCTCACTAATTCTATTTTATCTAAGAAACTTGATGATTTGCTTTTAGATTATAACCCTGATGTTATAGTATGTACTCATGTGTTTCCTGCCCAGATAATAACTCAAATCAGGAAGAAAGGCATGTATTATAAGACCATAGGTATAATTACGGATTTTACTGTTCACCCTTTTTGGGAGGAGACAGATATAGACTATTATGTTACAGCTAGTACTCAATTACATTATCAAGCTATGAAGAAGGGTATAGATAGCTCTAAACTACTTCCTATGGGTATACCCATTCACAGGAAATTTGCTAGAAAGCTGGAACATACAGAGGCAAGGCATTTGTTAAATATAGAAGATAAGACAACTATACTTGTGATGAGTGGTAGTATGGGATATGGCAATGTCAAGGAGAACATAATGAGATTGAATAGAATGAATATGGATTTTCAGATAATTTCAGTATGTGGGAATAATAAAACCTTAAGGGAACAGATAGATAATATGGAAATAAAAAAGACTATATATAATTTTGGATTTGTAAACAATATAGATGTACTTATGGATGCATCTGACTGTATTGTAACGAAACCAGGCGGACTTACATCGTCGGAGGCATTGGCAAAGGAAATACCTATGATATTATCCCATCCTATACCTGGACAAGAAGAACGGAATGTAGAGTTTCTTGTAAACAATGGGGTAGCAATGTATACAAGTGAAACCTATCCCATAGATGAGGCCGTATATCAATTTTTGAATTCAAAGTGGAGGGTAGACATTATAAAGAAGGCTATGAGAGAGATAGGCAAACCACATTCAACAGTAAATTTGGGAAACTTTATAATAAATATGATAAATGAGTAACCAGACTTTCTTATTATCCATAATATATAATGGATAATATTCATGTGGAAAGCTGGTGAAGTCTATGGGCGATATTCTATATGAAGATAGGCCACTTCTTGCAGTGGGCTCAGTTGGGCCAGAGGTAGAGATGTTACAGAGAATTTTGCTTAGCATTGGCTATGATCCAGGGCCAATAGATGGTATATTTGGGCCGTTGACTCAAATGGCGGTTATGCAGTTTCAGATGGATAATGGACTAGTTCCCGATGGAATTGTAGGACCTAAAACTTATGCAGTTTTGGATTTGATATATCCATAACTATGGAAATTTACGATAATATGCTGGATGCATCCAGCATATTATCGTAATTGTCTTTATATAACATAAAAATATAGATGAGTAGATTTTATTTTTATGTTATAGCAGTTATAAAAGTGCTTTTTTCAAGAATTCTATGTTGGATAGAATTCTTTGAAATAGAAGATCAACTAGAGCGATAGCTGTCATTGCTTCAACTACAGGAACAGCTCTAGGGACTATTGAAGGATCATGTCTACCACGTATTTCCAGGACAGTATTTTTCATATCATTTGTGACCGTTTTTTGCGGAAGGGATATTGAAGGGGTAGGTTTAAAGGCTACCTTAAAGCTCAATGGACTTCCATCACTTATTCCTCCGGCGATACCACCAGAATGATTTGTAAGTTTTTCTATTTTACCATTATTATCTATAATGTATTGATCGTTTGCTTGACTACCTTTCATATGTGAGAGGGCAGTCCCCATACCAAATTCTATACTTCGCGCAGCTCCAATGGACATAACTGCTTGAGAAATTACAGCTTCTAACTTGTCAAATACAGGTTCACCGATACCAGTTGGCAATCCATCAACCGTACATTCTATTATTCCTCCTATTGAATCGCCTTTGGCCTTGATGGACTTTATTAGATCTTCTGCATTAGCGGCGGCTATCTTATCAGGCATACGTACGCTATTTTCATAGATTATACTGGTATCAAAATTTTCCCTATCTATATTTATATCCCCTATGGAGTATGTATATGCTAATACTTCTATGCCAAATTCAGCAAGAATATTTTTGGCAATGGCGCCGGCGGCTACCCTAGAGACAGTTTCTCTTCCAGATGAACGTCCCCCACCTCTATAATCTCGGAAACCATATTTTTCATCATATGTAAAATCGGCGTGTCCGGGTCTATATACATCTTTTATATTGTCATAATCATGGGAACGTCTATCTTTATTGTATATAATGAGTGAAATAGGTGTACCTGTAGTCATTCCATTGAATACCCCTGATAATATCTCTACTTTATCTTCTTCTTGTCTCTGTGTATATATGGCATGACTTCCTGGTTTTCGTCTATCTAGTTCAGTTTGTATAAGCTGCGAAGATAGGGGTATACCGGCTGGGCAGCCATCTATTACAACTCCAAGGGCCTTTCCATGGGACTCTCCCCAAGTAGCTATTGTAAAATTTTTCCCAAGTATTGAACCAGACATATTTACCTCCTAAGATTTTCTATTATTGATATAATATCATCAGTTTTCATAACTGTCTATCACGTTTTATTTTAGTTTTGTTTTTTTTAGCAAAGTTTTTCACTTTTAGTCTTGCTATATTGGTGTTAGATATAGTAAAATAAATTTATATAGTCTTATATTGTCTTAGTTTGTCAAAAATTATAATGGTAAAAGAATTTTAGGGTTTTGAGGCAACTAACCATGAAAAATTCAAATTAAAGTGGAGGTCTTGATAGATGAAGGCAGAATATATAAATCCATTTCTAGAAGCAACGAGGACAGTTGTAAGTTCTATATGTGGTGTAGATATAGAATTTGGCAATGTATATGTAAGGGACTCATCCTATGCAGCACATAATATTTTAATACTAATTGGCATGACAGGAAAAGTGCGCGGTCAGGCCATACTTTCAATGAAAGAAGATACGGCTAAGGCAATAGCTTCTCATATGATGGGAGGTATGCCCGTAGAGGAGATGGATGATATGGCAAAGAGTGCCATAGGAGAGCTTGGGAATATGATAATGGGCAATACTTGCTCTACTTTTTATAATAGGGGGATGTCCATAGAGATAACCCCTCCTACCATATTGACAGGTGAGAGGGTGGAGGTAAGCAACAAATTTAAGACAATATGTATTCCGGCAAATATCGGTGACTTTGGTGATATAGAGATTGGTATATCTGCAGAAGAGGTGTAGGTAGTTGATAATTGGTATTGGGGTTGACTTGATAGAGATAGAGCGTATAGAGAAGGCCCTCAATAGGACTTTATTTTTAAGGAGGATATTTACAGAGAAGGAGATACAATATTTTGCATCTAGGGGTTATAATCCTTCAACGATAGCAGGAAGTTTTGCTGCAAAAGAGGCCATGTCTAAGGCTTTGGGAACGGGTATAGGTAAAATAGGCTGGCATGACATGGAAGTTTTGAGGTATAATGTGGGTAAGCCGTATATGAAATTGTATGGGGATGCAAGGAGTATTTTCACTTCAATGGGAGGTAAGAAAATACATATAAGCATATCCCATAGTAGGCTCTATGCTATATCACAAGTTATAATAGAAGGTGACTGATATATGTATGTGGTAACAGCAAAAGAGATGGGTTGTATAGATAAGAGGGCAATTGAGGAATATGATATTCCAGGGATTGTTCTCATGGAAAATGCCGCCATAAGAGCAGTAGAAGTTATAATGGATGAATATGATATATATAAAAAGAATGTTATAGTGTTAGTGGGTGGAGGGAACAATGGCGGAGATGGACTTGCAATCGCACGGCATCTTTATCTGTCTGGTGCTTGTGTTGAAGTATTTTTGACATTTCCTCCAGATAAATCAAAGGGAGATGCTAAGATAAATCTACAATGTGCTGAAAAACTTTCTATTCCGATGAATTATATTCTTGAAAAGGCTGATATTGTTCATTTGGAAAATAGTCTAAAACATGGGGATATTATAATAGATGCCCTCTTTGGCACAGGTCTATCCCAGAATGTGAGGGGAATTTCAAAGTATGTGATAGAAACAGTAGGTAGATATTTTTTGCCAGTTGTAGCCATTGATATACCATCGGGGATAGATGGTTCCACAGGGAGATATATGGGCTGTGCAATAAAGGCTTCCCATACTGTGACATTTGGCTATCCAAAGCAGGGACATCTTTTGTATCCTGGAAGAACATATACCGGTAAGTTACATGTTGTTCCCATAAGTTTACCAGACGATAGTGCTGAGGCTATTGGTATATCAACTTTTACATTAGACAAAACAGAAGCAGCAAACTTTTTGAAGTATAGGCCCCAATACTCTCATAAGGGTACATTTGGTAGAGTAGGAGTACTTGCAGGGTCTACAGGTTTTACAGGTGCTGCATATTTGACAAGTATGGCTGCACAGCGTTCAGGTTCAGGGCTTGTTACATTAGGAGTTCCACAAGGTATACAGCCTATAATGGCAAATAAACTTACTGAGGTTATGACCTATCCTCTATCTGATGATGGGACTGGACATTTTAGCAAGGATGCAGCAGTAGAGATAGTTAGATTCCTAGAGGATAAAGATGTATTGGCATTAGGACCAGGTATGGGGACTGGAGAAGATCTTTTTGACCTTATAATGCATATTTTGAGTGAGATTGATATATCCATAGTAATAGATGCTGATGGATTAAATAATATATCCAACGATGTTCATGTACTAAGTAGGTATGATGCCCCTATAGTACTTACACCTCACCCTGGTGAGATGGCAAGGCTTATCAATAGGCCAATTGAGTATGTCATGGAGAATCCAGTTGAGGTTGCTTTAAGTTTGAGTAAAGATATAGGCGCAGTGGTACTCTTAAAGGGTGCTACTAGCGTTATAGCAAATAGTGATGGTAGAGTATATATAAATACAACTGGAAATTCAGGTATGGCAACAGGCGGTAGCGGTGATGTGCTTACAGGTATAGTGGCATCCTTGATGGCACAGGGTTATGATGCCTTTTATGCAGCAGTCCTTGGTAGTTTTATACATGGTATGGCAGGAGATATGGCTGCAGACGATAAAGGGGAGGTAGGAGTCATTGCCCATGATATATTGGACACTATACCCTATGTATTTAAAAGTTTATATAACTATAAAGATTAAAATACCAAAATTTACAAAGAGGACTTTTGCGAAATTTGTCGAATAATTAACTTAGATGCTTATTTGTGGTAAAAATATTTGAACTGGACATAATTAAAAATAACGGAAAAGGCTGGATACATAATCTATTTTTTAGGAGGTGCCACTGCCATGGCTGAACTAAAAAAAATATTAGTAAGCCTGCCAGATAGTTTATTACGCGAGGTAGATGAAATTGTCGCTATGGAGCAAACAAATAGGAGTGAATTCATAAGGGAAGCAATGAAGCTTTATATACGAGAGCGACATAGGATAGAGATAAGAGAAAAAATGCGAAGGGGATATGAAGAGATGGCAAGGATTAATATTGAATGGACAGAAATAGGAGTGAAGACAGATAATTATACATTGGAGGTATATGAATCCATATTATCGGAGTGTGAATAAGACATATGGTTAGACGAGGAGAGATCTATTATGCAGATCTAAGCCCAGTGGTAGGTTCTGAACAGGGAGGAGTAAGGCCTGTACTTGTTGTGCAAAATGATATAGGCAATAAGTATAGTCCTACTGTGATAATAGCTGCCATCACATCACAGATAAATAAAGCAAAGCTTCCAACCCATATAGAGTTGAGCGGGAAAGAGTATGGTCTACCCAAAGACTCTGTAATACTTCTTGAACAGATAAGAACCATAGATAAGAGACGTCTAAGAGAGAAGGCGGGTTTTTTATCCCCTGAAACTATGAAAAAAGTCGATGAAGGACTCATGATAAGTTTTGGACTCATTGATCTTTAAATTCTAGCTAGAGACTGTAGTGTGCAGTCTCTTTTTTACTTAAAATAACTAGGAGGCGCAATATGAAACAAAGAGATACAATAATAGATTATATAAAGATTGTAATAGGAACATTACTGACTGCAATATCTTTGGTCTGTTTTTTGGTTCCACACAAGATAGCACCTGGTGGAGTAAGTGGAATAGGAACGGTTATATATTATCTATTTAACATACCTGTTGGTGTAACAATGCTTGCTATTAATATACCTCTACTGTTTTTAGCTACTAAAAAATTAGGAGGAATATTTGGGATAAGGACGGTTGTAGCAACAGTATTATTATCTGTTTTTACAGATTTTTTAAGATTACCTTCTCTCACAGATTCACCTATCCTTGCAACGGTTTATGGAGGATTATTGATGGGTATAGGTCTTGGAATTGTGTTATCTGCTAAGGCCACCACCGGCGGGACAGATCTCTTTGCGAAACTCATACATGATTCCTTCCCCGTAGTGAGTATGGGACTTATATTATTCATAATAGATTTTATGGTAGTGTTTACAGCAGCTATTGTATTTGGTCCTGATGAAGCATTATATGCATTTATATGTATATTTATAACGGCTAAGATGATAGATCTCATACAAGAGGGGATGAAATCGGCTAAGGCGTTTTTTATAATTACGGATTATGCTGAAGATATATGTGATAAGATCCTCAGTGAACTAGATAGAGGAGCAACTATACTTGTTGGCAAAGGGGCATATACAAAGGCTAATAAGGATGTTATTTTGTGCGTGGTGAACAGGTTTCAAATTGTCAGATTAAAACAGATAATAAATGAGATAGATGAAGATGCTTTTGTTTTGGTAAGTGATGTAAGGGAAGTACTAGGTGAAGGTTTTTAGTGCTTCACTTTTTTTTTAGGCGTAAATGGTTTATAATATAAAGTAGTGGAAATATATAGCCTGAGAGATAGGGGGTTTTATGTTGGATATAGGATTATCTACGGCAAGTTTTTATCCAGATTATCCTACAGAAAAGGCAATTGATATAATAGGAGATATGGGTATTGATGTGGCAGAACTATTTTTAGGTTCATATAGTGAATATAATAGAGAATTTTGCCAGGGATTGATAGATACTTTAAATAGACATAATATGCACGTTCATTCGGTACATACTTTGAGTACCCAGTTTGAGCCCCAACTGTTTGCTAGTACATATAGACAGAGAAAGGATTCACTAGATATATGGCTGAAGGTATTGGAAGGTGCACAGGCAATTGGGGCTGAGGTATATGTATTTCATGGACCTCCTGTGAGATTAAATACACAACCAAAACTTGACTTTAAACGTATAGGCAGGATAACTGATGAACTGAGTAATATTGCTGCTGATTTTGGTATTAAGTTTTCGTGGGAGAATGTATATTGGTGTTGGTATAGTGACCCCCAATTTGCAGTAAAATTACTTGAAAATACTAAAGGCGATAATATATACTTTACACTGGATATAAAGCAAGCAATAAAGAGTGGTTATTCTCCAGAAGAGTTCTTATATAATATGGGGGATAGGGTTGCAAATGTTCATATATGTGATTTTGATAAAGATGGAAATTTATATCTTCCAGGAATGGGTGAATATGATTTTAAAGGATTATATGCTCAACTACATAGGCAGGGCTATTGTGGACCTATTATATTAGAAGTATATAGAACTAATTATAATCACTATCTAGATATGCTACAATCTATTGATTTTTTAAAAAGTATCTTTTCGTGTAAATTGTATGAAAATAAACAACTTTAAATAAAGAGGGAGATTGCCGTGAAAGAAAGAGAAAAGATCATGGTTTGTGTGACAAGGCAAAGGACATGTGAGCGTCTAATAAAGGTAGGACAAAAATTGTGTACTAAATTAGAAGGTGAGTTAAAGGTTGTTCACGTTGCAAAAACTGGAGATAATTTTTTAGGCAATCCTGATGAAGGAGAAGCATTAGATTATCTCTTCCAAATATCGAAAGCTGCCGGCGCTGATATGACAGTTCTAAGGGCAGAAGATGTTGTAGACAAATTGGTAGACTTTGCAGAAAAGAATGGCGTAGACATGATAATAGTTGGAGAAGGCCCCCAATCTAAAGGGGATGAAAATATCATAAGGCAGCTTGAACTAAGGTTGCCAAATGTTGAGATTAGGGTAATACCTGCTTAATATTAATATTAAAAATTATTTGACTAAAAGGGGGGTAGGTGTTAAACTAATTGTAAGCGCTTACAATTATATTTAAAAAGGATTGAGGAGTGTGAAGATATGGGCAAATCAGATATAGGGCTTATAGGCTTAGCTGTGATGGGTCAAAATTTGGTTTTAAATATGGAGAGTAAAGGTTATTCAGTGTCAGTATATAATCGTACGGAAAAGGCAACAAAGCAATTCATAGAAGGTCCTGCAAAGGGAAAAGATAGAATAACGGCTACATATAGCATAGAAGAATTGGTCAAATCACTAAAAAAACCACGAAAGATTATGATGATGGTAAAGGCTGGTCCTCCTGTAGATTCAGTTATAGAGCAGCTTTTGCCCTATCTTGATAAAGGGGACATAATAATTGATGGTGGAAATTCTTACTTTAAAGATACTATAAGACGCTGCAAAGAATTAGAGGGAAAAGGGATATTATATCTAGGTGTAGGAGTTTCAGGAGGGGAAGAAGGAGCTCTTAAGGGTCCTAGCATAATGCCTGGAGGTTCATTTGAAGCTTGGGAACAGGTTAAAGATATACTTATAGATATATCTGCAAAAGTAGATGGTGAGAGCTGTTGTGATTATATAGGGCCTGATGGAGCAGGGCACTATGTAAAAATGGTTCATAATGGTATAGAGTATGGAGATATGGAGCTAATAAGTGAGGCATATTTTATAATGGCTGAATTACTTGATTTAAGTGTCCATGAGATGCAAGAAGTATTTCAAACCTGGAACAAAGGTGTACTCAACTCGTATTTAATAGAGATAACAGCCGATATTCTAGGAAAGATAGACGACGAAACAGGTAGTCCAATGGTCGATATAATACTTGATAAAGCAGGTCAAAAGGGTACAGGTAAATGGACTTCGCAAGAGGCATTAGAACTAGGTGTGGCTGCTCCAACTATTGCAGAGGCAGTATTTGCACGGTGTATGTCGGCTATGAAGGGAGAGAGGGTAGCTGCATCCAAGGTTTTACCAGGACCTTGCATGGAAAGATGCAAATTTGATGGTGATAAAAATCAGTTGATAGATGATATAGGTAAAGCCCTATATGCATCTAAAATATGTTCATATGCCCAAGGTTTTGATCTTATGAAAAAGGCGTCAGAGGTGTATGGATGGGATTTAGATCTTGGTAATATAGCACTACTATGGAGAGGTGGCTGTATAATAAGGGCTCAATTTTTAAAAGATATAAAGGCTGCTTATGATAGAAATGAGTCTCTTGCAAATCTAATGTTAGATGACTATTTTAAAGAAGCTATTGGTGATGCCCAGGATGGTTGGAGACATGTAGTTATGGTAGCTACAAAGTATGGTATACCTGTACCATCATTTAGTTCCGCTCTATCATATTATGATTCATATAGGAGAGAGAGGTTGCCGGCTAATCTAATTCAGGCCCAACGAGATTATTTTGGTGCACACACATATGAGCGTGTAGATAGCGAAGGTATATATCATACCGATTGGCTTGCATAGATAAATTATATTGAAAAGTTGTCTCATACTATGAGTAACCAATAAAATTTCTATAGATATGAAAATTTTGTTGGCCATAAAATTATAAGGAGGACTAGAGACATGGATATAAATTTTGATTTAACTGATAAGGTTGCAGTTATAACAGGTGGCGCAGGTATATTATGTAGTGAGATGTCAAGACAGCTTGGGGCAAGAGGTGTCAAAGTAGCAGTACTTGATATTGATGAAGATGGAGCAAAAAAAGTAGCTAAGGAAATAGTCGATGCAGGTGGAGATGCAATAGGTCTTAAAGTGGATGTCTTAGACAAAGATAGTCTTATAGAATCTAAAGAAGTTGTAATGGATAAATACGGTAGGGTAGATATACTAATAAATGGTGCAGGGGGCAATAGGGCAGATGCTACCACAGGAGATGACATGAGCTTTTTTGATATTCCTATAGAAGCCCTACAGTGGGTATTTAATTTAAACTTCATGGGTACGATCCTTACAACTCAAGTCTTTGGAAAGGTTATAGCAGAACAAGGTGAGGGAAATATAATAAATATATCTTCTATGGCTGCTATAAGGCCTTTGACACGAGTTGTTGGATATGGTGCAGCGAAGGCAGCAATAGATAACTTTACAAAATGGATGGCTGTGTACTTAAACCAAAATTATTCTAAGAATATAAGAGTAAATGCAATAGCTCCTGGCTTTTTATTGACTCAACAGAACTATTATCTATTAGTTGATGAAGATACAGGTGGAGATACACCCAGAGGTAAAGCGATAAAGGCTCATACGCCTATGGGCAGATATGGCAAGCCTGAAGAATTAATAGGTGCTATAATATGGCTTGTATCTGATGCAGCTTCATTTGTAAATGGTACGATTATACCTATTGATGGTGGATTTTCTGCTTATGCAGGGGTGTAATGATACAAAACTCAGATGGAACAAAATCCATCTGAGTTTTGTATATAGATAGTTAATCAAGAATGTTTGGTATTTTTATAGAAAGTTTATACATCTGTACAGATGTATAAGGGCCATTGTGAGATTCTAATTATTTACATTTTAAGGAATAAAACAAAATTTCCTTTAATGATACATAAAAAACGAGGACATTAAATATATGGAGGTAGACATATATGGTTGATATAAGGCTTAGAGGTAATGATGATTCTGGTTTAACAGATGAGCAAATAAGAGTAGCTGTAAGAGACTCTATAGAGGGTTTAGATAGAACTATTAAAAATGCACTCATTATTCCTCCTGATTTTACACGCTATCATTCAGGTGCAGGTAAATTGACAGAAATGTATTATACATTGCTTAAAGACGGATGTAATGTGGATATATTACCAGCGTTAGGAACTCATATGCCCATGTCTGATGAGGAGAGAACTGAGATGTTTGGCAATGAGATACCTAAGGAATGTTTCATAGACCATAACTGGCGCGAAGATGTGGTTAAGATAGGGGAAGTGCCATCTGATTTTATAGAGGAAATTTCAGAGGGACTTATGAAAGAATCTGTAGATGTAGAGGTAAATAAACTTCTAGTAAGTGGGAAATATGATATAATAATATCTATAGGTCAGGTGGTACCCCACGAGGTTGTAGGTATGGCAAACTATAGCAAGAATATATTCGTGGGATGTGGTGGTAAAAATATGATAAATAGTACCCATATGCTAGGGGCAGTATATGGTATGGAACGACTCATGGGAAAAGATCATTCACCTGTGAGAAAGGTGTTTGACTACGCAGAGGAACATTTTGCTAAGGAGATACCCCTCATGTATGTTCTCACAGTGACCACTGAACACCAAGGTGAGATTGCCATACATGGTCTATTTATAGGAAGGAATAGGGGTGTATTCGAGGCTGCTGTGGCTTTGAGCCAGGAAAAAAATTTGACATTTGTGGATGAACCTTTTAAAAAAGTAGTTGTGTATTTAAATGAAAGGGAGTTTAAGAGTACATGGTTAGGTAATAAGGCCATATATAGGACCAGAATGGCCATAGCCGATGATGGTGACCTCATAATTATAGCACCTGGAGTTAGGCAGTTTGGCGAAGATGAAGGTATAGATAAGCTCATTAGAAAATATGGCTATGTAGGCAGGGACAGAGTTTTGGAGCTCTATAATACTGAAGATGAGTTGAGAACGAACCAATCGGTGGCAGCCCATTTAATACATGGTTCCTCAGATGATAGATTTAATATAACGTATGCTGTAGAGCATTTAACAAGAGAAGAGATAGAAGGGGTAAATTTCCAATATATGCCCTTAGAGGAGACCTATAGATTATACGATCCAAACAAGCTCAAAGACGGATATAATGTCTTAAAAAATGGGGAAGAGATATTCTACATAAGTAATCCGGCATTAGGGTTATGGGTAGATAGGAAAAAATTTGAGGAGGGATAGTATGGAGCAGATTTTAAAAATAAAGAGTGATAAACTCAAAGTATTGGTATCCCCTGAGGTGGGTGGTAGTATTTATTCTTTCGAATATTATCATGGGGATGATTGGCTTAATATTATGAGACCCACACCACGAACTGCATTGGAAAGTAAAGAGGCAGGTGATTTTTCTTCATATAACCTCATACCTTTTTCTAATAGGATAGAGAATGGCATACTGCGATATAAGGGACGGGAATATAGACTTGCTATAAATAATGACGATGGACATACTATTCATGGAGAGGTTTGGCAAAGACCACTTAAGGTTACCTATAATGATAATTCAAGAATTGTTTTGACATTTGATAGCAGAGATTTTGATGATATGTCGTGGCCATTTCCATTCTATTCAGAGATAACTTATGAGTTGATAGATGAAGATAGTCTAGCTATACATTTACTTATTAAAAATATTGGCGAGACTACTATGCCAGCCGGTATGGGTATTCATCCTTATTTTATGCGCCGGCTGACAGAATCAGATAACAAAGTGGAGTTGCGTATGCCCATTAAAGGTATTTATCCGGGCGACACTACCATACCTACAGGTACTTATGTAGATGTGGAAGAGAGATTAGATTTTTCAAAGGGTAGGGAGCTTACGGATGACTTTCTAGATAATTGTTTTGCAATTGGGGATGATGATATCATAATAACCTGGCCAGGTAGCGGAGTACAACTTACAATGAAAAAAGATGCCATATTTAGCCATGGTATTATATATTGTCCTATGGATAACAAGGATTTCTTTGCAATAGAGCCAGTTACAAATTGTAATAATGGCTTTAATATGGATGAAAAGGGGATTAAAAATACAGGTACTGTCCATTTAGCACCTGGTGAAATTCTAGAAGGAACTATAGAGCTTAGATTAGGTGACATTAAATAGAAAAATAGAATATTCATTTATAGAAAATACCGATTATTAATAATCGGTATTTTCTATAAATGTAGATACATGTTGATGTCATATACATCTTTTTAATTATTTGGTGTCAGTCCTAATTCTTGTAGATGCTTACCTATATGTTCTATTAAGAGTTCTGCATATTCTTCTTCATAGGTATTCCATATATCATAGAGTTTATCTTTAAATAGATAATTACCCTTTTCATCTTTTGCCTGTAGTATAAGTCCATATGTTATGTGAATTACCTGTCTACTGTCAGGCATATCAAATAGACTGGGTAGTTCTTCGTCGGTAAGGGTATCTATATCGGGTATATTGTCAATGTTGGTACTTACGTGATAGTATGCTTTGGCTTCATCCATATTATCTAAGGCAAATTTGTGTATTTCCCTATATAGCTTTGGTGCTTTTTTGGCTACAAGTTTCATGGCTTCGAGCCAATTAGTTCCTGCTGTTTTGAGATGGTATCGTCCTTTAGTAATTTCACCTACAATGGGGAATATACTAAACTTGTCACTGCCTGAATGGATACTTATCTT
>DGES01000106.1:21160-23203 GCA_002386065.1 Firmicutes bacterium UBA3920 | reverse complement strand
ATATCACCTACATAGTCAATACCCTTTTGAAATTCTCCACAAAAGCGAGGGGCTAGACTTGTAATCTCTACACCACCATCTATAAGTTCCCGAGCCACAAAATAGTGGGCTTCAGGTGACGTAGGAGTTAAAGTCTCATCTATTGACATTTCAAAGTCAATAGTTCTATCTAAAGGCGATATATGTTTTTTGTATATATCTATGGTAAAATCAATTGCCTCTAGGTATATGAGTACTATTTGCTTGAATATATCACTAGTAAAATTTAGATGACATCTAGGACTTATGTCAAATGTCTTATTTAAGTACTTATCTTCTAGTTTAGAGCGAATATCTTTAGGAATTGCACTATAGCGTTTTTGAATTTCATCTGTAGAGGCATCTAGTACAGTGTTATCTATATGGTCTGAGCAATCTAATGTTATCATTGTATATCCGAATCCCAAGGCCATGTCTACTTCATCATGTGTCTTTAGATGATCACCATCGGCGCCAAAACCATCTCTATAATCTTCTTGGAATATAGCCCAAGAAGCAGCATTTAACACATCTTCATACGTCCTTCCAGTTAAGTTGAGTTCTCTTATGGACTGTTGTGCCAATACAGGAAAGACTGGATAATCTTTTACAAGTCGTATATGTCCTGGAGAAGCAATACCAAGTCTATCACCTAGACCTATTGTAATATCATGTCCTTTGTGGGAAGTAGGGGCGGTATAGGGAAAGAGCTTTCTTAGCGTATTGCTATTTGCATTGTTTAATGGGCATATTTTTACTCCTTTTTTAACTATTTCTTCTCCTTCAAAGGCATCATATATAGGCCCTTTGTGTATTATAATGAGATGTTTCCCATTAGTATCTTTAGATAAAAATAATATGGAGCCTTCTTTTTCATGTATTGATTTGGGATATATTCCAAGTTCATCTGCACGTTCTCTTAAAGAATTTACATTTAGGTATGCATTAAATAGCTCATTATATATCTTTTTTGTATTCATCAAGGATAAACCTCCTTCATTATATGTAAGCGCTTACATATAAGTATAGTGCTTTTTATAGATAAAATCAAGAGAAAACTAAACGCCAACAATATTGAAAAACTTTTAATAAGGGTATATAATAGCACTGTAAGCGCTTACATAATCAAAGAGGTGAATCGATGAATATATATGAGATTGCGAAAAAGGCAGGTGTCTCCATAGCTACAGTCTCTAGAGTAATAAATAATAATCCTAATGTCCGTGATGAAACTAGAGAGAAGGTGGAGGCAGCTATACGAGAGGCTAATTATACGGTAAATGATATTGCAAGGAGTTTAGCAGTAAAGGCGACGCATACAATAGGTGTCATGACAAGTGATGTCAGGGATAGTTACTATGCGAATGCCATATATACAATTGAGCAGGAATTTAGAAATTTAGGTTATAATGTAATCTTATGTAATACTGGAAGGGAGCTTAAGAAGAAAAAGAAATACTTAAAGGTGCTATTAGAAAAACAAGTAGATGGCATAATACTTGTAGGTTCAGTGTTTAAAGAACCTAATGATAATAGTCACATAGTTGACACAGCTAAAAAAGTTCCAATTGTAATGCTCAATAGCTATATAGAAGGCAGTAATATATATTCTATAGTATGTGATGATGCAAGGGCTAGCTTTAATATAGTTGAATATCTTCATAAAAGAGGTCATAGGCATATAAGATATATATATGATGTAGATAGTTTTAGTGGATTAGCTAAGATAGCAGGCTTCAAGAAGGGGATGTCCCATTTTAAACTTCCTATAGATGAAAACACATTGATTCATGTCAAATCAGGGTTAGAAGGTGGTATAGAGGCAGTGGCAGCGTTAGAGGCTGAGGGTTCTCCTTATACGGCTTTAGTGGCAAGTGAAGACCTAATTGCTGCAGGTATTATAAAAGGGCTACGTGATATTGGAAAGAGAATTCCTCAAGATGTATCAGTATTTGGATTCAATAATTCTACAATTGCACTATGCACATATCCTGAATTAGCTAGTGTAGATAACAAGGTTGAAGA
>DGES01000106.1:19947-20858 GCA_002386065.1 Firmicutes bacterium UBA3920 | reverse complement strand
TACTACATGATAAAATCTGATGTAGAGTTAAGGAAAGTTGTGGATAAGGTAGTGGATGAGGTTAGAGTTACAGATGTTCATACCCATCTTTATACACCTTGTTTTGGTGATTTGCTTCTTTGGGGTGTGGACGAGCTTGTGACATATCATTATCTCATTGCAGAGACATTTAGGTGGTTGGATATTCCATATGAAGAATTTTGGAATATGGATAAGGAAAGTCAAGCGGCTCTAATATGGGAAAAACTATTTATAGAGAATAGTCCATATAGTGAAGCCTGCAGAGGAGTATTAACTGTATTAAATAAATTGGGGCTAGATGTCAAAAAAGATGGACTTTCAGAGTATAGAGAGTTTTTTAAGAATAAGACAATGGATGAATATGTAGATATGGTATTTGATATGTCAGGGGTTAAAGAAGTAGTAATGACAAATGATCCCTTTGACGATGCAGAGCGAGAGATATGGTTAAATAGCTACAGTGAAGATGAACGGTTTAAAGCTGCTTTGCGTATAGATCCTTTATTAAACGGTGGAGTTGATGTTCTACATCAATTAAAGGGTTGGGGTTATGATGTGGATACCCAATTAAATGAAAAGACATATGCTGAAGTACGAAGATTTTTAAGTGAATGGGTAGATAGAATGAATGCCGTATATATGGCAGTATCCCTTCCGCCAACATTTAAGTTTCCAGAGGATTCCATGAGGGCAAAACTCATAGAAAATTGTATATTGCCTGTGTGCAGAGAGTATAATATTCCGTTTGCATTGATGATAGGTGTGAAGAAGTTAGTAAATCCTGACCTCAAATTGGCAGGAGATTCTGTAGGTAAATCGAGTATAGAGGCTGTAGAATATCTATGTGCAAATTATCCCCATAATAAGTTTATGGTGACAATGCTTGCTAG
>DGES01000106.1:19566-19688 GCA_002386065.1 Firmicutes bacterium UBA3920 | reverse complement strand
TGCTGGTGGTTTTTAAATAACCCAAGTCTCATAGATGAGATTACACGTATGAGATTTGAACTTTTAGGTGTGAGTGTAGTACCCCAGCATTCAGATGCAAGGGTATTGGATCAACTTATATA
>DGES01000106.1:0-19287 GCA_002386065.1 Firmicutes bacterium UBA3920 | reverse complement strand
AATTTTAATACTAGGTTTTAGAATTATATTTTGAAATATTTCAATGAGCTATATGATTAAATGTTATTAAATATACTACTGATTTTATTAGATATTTTGCAACTGGGGCAAATAATAGTTTTGAAAATGGTTAATGTTAGACAAAAAAAGGCGAGTATATCTATTAGAAAGCCTTTTTTTGTTTTTGGAGATAATGGGATATAATATGGTCAGACTAGATGCCAAGGGTTATAAACTAGTTTAAATAGTATTTTTAGTTTTTGACTAGAGAGACCAAAAATGCTACAATATATAGTGTATTACAATTCCATACATACAATATATATTGTCCATATGCGTTAATTGCAGCTTTAGAGAAGTATAATTAGTAATGAAAGTACTATAACATTTCAAATTTAGCAGTTATATTTAGAACGTAGATATTTATATGGATACGCCGAAGGACATAAAAAGAATAACAAGAGATGTTATATTTAAAACGTAGATATTTATATGAGAAAGATATACGTGAGGAGGAAATAAAATGGAGAAGTTGACAGACAATGCCATCAAGGTGTTAGAGAGGAGATATCTGGCCAAAGATGAAGAGGGGAATTTACTTGAAAGCCCTGAGGATATGTTTAGGCGAGTAGCTAGGGCAGTGGCCCAGGCTGATATTAACTATTCTAGTGAAACAGATATAGAGGTA
Source organism: Firmicutes bacterium UBA3920 (assembly GCA_002386065.1). Taxonomy (GTDB): domain Bacteria; phylum Bacillota; class Clostridia; order Caldicoprobacterales; family Xylanivirgaceae; genus UBA3920. The sequence goes on along the minus strand of DGES01000106.1, from coordinate 18,599 downwards.
TTAGAACAAGAGTTTTTTGATCTTATGTCCAATTTGGAGTTTATGCCAAACTCTCCTACACTTATGAATGCAGGTCGTCCCCTTGGACAACTATCGGCCTGTTTTGTCTTACCTGTAGAGGACTCTATGGAAGGAATATTTGATGCCGTAAAGAATGCTGCCCTCATACATAAAAGTGGTGGTGGAACAGGTTTTAGCTTTTCAAGGCTTAGAGGAAAAGGCTCTACCGTAAGATCCACTGGTGGAGTGGCCAGTGGTCCAGTGAGTTTTATGAAAGTATTTAATGCAGCTACAGAGGCAGTTAAACAGGGTGGCACGAGACGAGGAGCTAATATGGGGATATTAAGGATTGATCATCCTGATATATTAGACTTTATAGATTGTAAGAAGAATAATGAAGAGATAACAAATTTTAATATAAGTGTAGGTATTACTGAAGATTTTATGAAGGCAGTGGAAAATGATTCTGACTATGTTCTCATAGATCCTAGAACAGGAAATCCCTGTGGCAAACTAAATGCCAGAAAGGTATTTGATCTGATTGTGGAAAATGCCTGGAACAATGGGGAACCAGGTATAGTATTTTTAGACAGAATAAATGCTGATAATGTACTGCCAGAAATAGGGGATATAGAGAGTACAAATCCCTGTGGTGAGCAACCGCTTCTTCCATTTGAGAGCTGTAATCTAGGTTCTATAAATCTATCCAAGATGCTCAAAATAAATGGCAGTGGGAAATATGAAATTGATTATGAAAAACTTGGAAGGGTTGTAGATTCCTCGATTCACTTTTTGGATAATGTAATAGATATAAATAAATATCCATTACCTGAAATAGAGAAGGTGACAAAGGGTAGTCGTAAGATAGGTCTAGGTGTAATGGGTTTTGCCGATATGCTATTTAAGTTGGGAATACCTTATAATAGTGAAGAGGCTATCCAAATAGCGGAGGATGTAATGGGTTTTATACAGGAACGCTCTAAAAAGGCTTCTATGGAGTTGGCAAAAGTACGAGGTGTATTTCCCTACTATGACAAGAGCGTATGGAAAAGTAGAGGGCTCAAACTTAGAAATGCCACAACTACTACAATTGCCCCTACAGGTACTATAAGCATAATATGTGGGACAAGTAGCGGTATAGAGCCATTGTTTGCCATATCTTTTGTACGAAATGTGATGGACAATGATGAACTCTTAGAGGTTCATCCATATTTTAAAGAGGTTGCAATTGAGCGGGGATTTTATTCAGATTCTCTCATGCGTGATATAGCGGCTCGCGGTTCTATACAGAATATTGAAGCTATACCATCGGATGTGCGAGAGTGCTTTGTATGTGCCCATGATGTATCGCCGGAGTATCATATAAAGATGCAGGCTGCATTTCAAAGACATACAGATAATGCTGTATCAAAAACAGTAAACTTTCCTAATAGTGCGACTAGAGAAGATGTGGGAAAAGTATATTGGCTTGCATATGAACTTGGTTGCAAAGGTGTAACTATCTACAGGGATGGCAGCAGAGATGGACAAGTTCTTACTGTGAAGCCTAAAGAAAAAAAGACTTTGGGAAATGAAATAGAACAGCGTATGTCAGAAGGTGCAGAGATTAGAGAAGATAAGATTATTCCACGTGAACGTCCAGATGTCACAATGGGAATAACTGAGAAGGTAAAGATAGGTTGTGGGAACCTATATATAACAGTTAATTATGATGAAAAAGGGATATGTGAAGTGTTTGCTAATCTAGGTAGGGCAGGTGGCTGTCCTTCTCAGTCAGAGGCCACTAGCCGTCTTATATCATTAGCACTTCGTTCTGGAATAGATGTGGAGACTATAATAGAACAGTTAAAGGGAATAAGATGTCATTCAACACTCAGACAGAAAGGACTCAAGGTGCTATCCTGTCCGGATGCCATAGGACGGGTATTGGAAAAAGTGGCAATGCTTCAGCTAGATGATGAACTAAATGAGGCAAATGGTATAGATATAGGCAATCAAGATATGATAGATAGGCATTCATGCCTTGGAAACTGTTCATTATGTTCTTTAAAGGAGATATGCCAAAATCCTCAGAGAAAAAATGGAGGTATATATCTAGGAGTTAGTGCAGATAAAGAGCGAAAGTTGAACGGTATATGTCCTGAATGTGGCGCTATAATGGAACATGAAGGTGGATGTGTAGTGTGTAGAGCATGTGGATATTCAAAATGTAATTAAAAAAACAGACTCCTCCAAAATATTTTGGAGGAGTCTGTTTTTTTAAAGTATCGGTGACAATAATCTAGATATTGATTCTTTAAATTTGATATAATTAGATCGCTGGGCATATAATTCTTTGGTAATAAGGGTACTACATTTAAGATCTTGTATAAAAACTTGTTCAAACTCCTTTGCTACTTCTTCATCATATACGAAGGCATTCAACTCAAAGCTCAGCTTAAAACTTCTTATATCCATATTAGCACTACCCATTGAGACAATTTCTCCATCGACTATCAATAATTTACTATGCAAAAAGCCATTGTCATAAGTATATACTTTTACTCCTGCATCTATGAGTTCACCTGCATAAGATGTAGATGCCCAATATACAAATGGATGATCAGGCTTACATGGTATTATTATTCGTACATCTACCCCTCCAAGTGCAGCGATTTTAAGTGCCTCTAATATACTATCATCAGGTATGAGATAAGGAGTTTGTAGATATATATTCTTTTTTGCATTGGTTATCATCTTAAAATACCCTTGATGTATTGCTGCCCACGTAGAGTCTGGGCCGCTAGAAACTACCTGAACCCCTGTATTACCTACAATTGGTTTATGTGGGAAATATCGCTGTTCAAAGGGGAGTCTTTCACCATAAGCAAAATGCCAATCTACCATAAATCGTATCTGAAAATAATCTACGGATTCTCCTTCTAGCATTGAATGAATATCTCTCCAAAAGCCATATTTTTTGACCAATCCTTTATATTCATCCCCTATATTCAATCCACCAGTGAATGCCTTTTCTCCATCTATAATTGCGATTTTTCTATGGTTTCTATAGTTTAGACGAAAGTTGACATAGGGAAGTTTTGGAGGATAAAATTCGGCTACTTGTACTCCAGCTTTGCTTAGTTCAGAAAAATATCTTCGAGGTACCTTTCTGCAACCCATCCCATCGTATAGAAGTCTCACCTCAACTCCTTCTTGAGCTTTTTCTATGAGCAATTTTTGCAGCATCTTGCCAAGATTGTCATATCGGATTATATAGTATTCAAGATGTACATGATCTTTAGCTTCTTTAATTGCTTTAAAAAGTGCAGGAAATTTTTCATCTCCATTATTAAGTATTGTAACTTTATTATTTTGTGTATATACAGATTGACTATTGCGAAGTTGAAGCTGGATTATATCGCTGTGTTTTTGAGCAACGGGTTTGATTTCATCTAGCGTCCTATTCTTTATGAGGGCTGATTGTCGATCTGCAATGCTCTTTAGATCAATTTCCTCCTTTTGAGCGAATAGCTTTTTTTTGCGCATATCCTGTCCTATAAATAAATAGAGAACAAATCCTATTATAGGTATGAACATGAGTACAAATAACCATGTCCAAGTTGTTGTTGGATTACGCCTCTCTAAAAAGACAATTACGAATGCAAAACCTATATTGATGAGCATTATAAGGAGGGTAATATTTACATTCAATTCTAATACAGGCATATATTCCTCCCCTTTTAAATATATTTATTAAAACTACTTTTTATATTTAGCCTAGTCTAGATGTTACGTATTTTACTTATGAACATCCCTATAGACATAAATTTGTTTAGATGGTTTTTTATTTTTATATAAATTCAAAATAAAAAAATAGCTAGTCATTGAGATATTATATTAAAGTACTCTGTAGTATAAAATATCCCTTTTGTTTATTTATTATATTACAGTTTCCGAATATGGATTTTAATTTTTTTATGGCAGAGGGGGCACCCTGTTTTTTTTGTATTACCACATATAATGCTCCATTGGGATTTAGGTAATATTTACTCTGCTCAAATAAACCATATACAACTTTCTTACCTGCCCTAATAGGCGGATTGGTTATAATGGCATCATATGCATTATCCACATTTGAAAAACCATCACTTACAAAAGCTCTTGCATTAGGAATATCATTATCAACTATATTGCTCTTGGCAAGCTCTATTGCCCTCTTATTTATGTCGACCATATCTACAGAGGTTTTGGGATTTAAATAGGCCACACAGATGCCAATGGGACCATAGCCACATCCCAAATCCAGTACCTTTCCGTGTAAACTTGGAAGCGATTTTATGAGAAGATCTGTTCCAAAGTCTACTTTGTTTTTAGAGAATACTCCTGCATCGGTTTTTAATTTTAGTGTGCGTCCCTTTATATTGTAGTGAATAATATTAATGTCATGAGGCGCGGTGGGATCTGATGAGTAATAGTGCTCCATGTATATCACCTTTTCTAATCCACTGAAGATTTTAAAAGTTCAATTTCGGATTCAGTAAGTTCTCTAGATTCTCCTGGAGAGAGAGTTTCATCTAGTTTTAGATTACCCATCTGTATCCGTTTTAGGTATATAATTTTTTTATTGACGTATTCAAACATACGTTTTATCTGATGAAATTTCCCTTCATATATAGTTATATATGCTCTATCTGGTCCTATTATATCAAGTTTAGCAGGTAAGGTGGTATAATTCTCACTGAGGGGGATACCTTTTTTAAATAACTCTATATCATTTTTATTTAGCACCCCATCTATTATAGCAAAATATATCTTGGGGACAAGTTTTTTTGGTGATAAGATATTATGGGTGAGTTTTCCATCGTTGGTAAGTATAAGTAATCCCTCAGTATCTATATCCAATCTACCTACAGGAAATAGGTCTAAGGATTTAAATTTGTCATCTAATACATCCATAACTGTATTGTGGTGTTTATCCTTAGTTGCTGTTATAACTCCTGCGGGTTTGTTTAACATTATATAGTGAAATTCCCTATATTCTATTTTTTGCCCATCTACTTGAATTACATCAGATTGGGGATATACTATGCTATCAGGTCTATTAGCTGTGATACCATTTACTTCTACTAGACCTTCCTTTATTAGTGTTTTAACCTCTTTACGACTACCTACTTTACTATTTGAAAGGAATCTATCTAGCCTCATACGTTTCAAATAAACTCACTCCAAAATCATATTTTTTAAATTATTACAATCTATACGAACTTATAAATAATGTTGACTTATAGCTCATTTTCATTAACTTTTATATATCACTATGGGTATTAATTTTTCCACAAGTATACAAAAAAATGGAAGACACAATTTTATTTCGCTTTATATTATATCATAATTATGCTATTCTATTGATAGGGGAAATAGATATTAGGTGCAGAACCTAGGTATTCAACATAAAAGGGAGGATGAGATATAAATTGATAGCTTTGGGAAGTGATCATGCAGGTTTCCATCTAAAAGAAGAGATAAAACGTCACCTAGAGGATAGGGGTATTCAATATAAGGATTTTGGTGTCTATTCAGAAGAACGTGCTAATTATGCCGAGTATGGCGAAAAGGTTGCCTGTGCGGTTGCAAGTGGCGAATGTGAGAGAGGTATTTTAGTATGTGGAACGGGGATTGGAATATCCATAGCTGCCAATAAGGTAAAAGGTATACGTGCGGTTGTATGTAGTGACTGCTATTCGGCTATAATGTCTAGGAGACACAATGATGCTAACATACTTGCACTAGGTGGGCGTGTAGTGGGGGTAGGTCTTGCCATGACAATTGTAGATGCGTGGTTAGATGAAGAATTTGAAGGTGGTAGACATAAAGAAAGAGTTGACTATATTATGGAGATCGAAGAGCGAAATAGGAGCTAATTATGGATAATAGTTATTCTTGTTTATAGATTAATACAATTTAAAATTGATAAAAAAATGATGGCTATGAAGCAGCCGTCATTTTTAGTAACTACTTTTATGTCAGGGCTCTATGGGCTTCTTTAATTTTTTCTATAATAGGTAGGTGTTGAGGACATACACTTTCACAGTTTCCACATTCTACACATTGGGAGCCATCTTTTCCTTTCTTAATAAATTCTTCATAGCGTTTTTTATATGTTTTAAAATCATCAAAAATTGAAGCATTATTGTACATTGAAAATATATCAGGTATTGCTACATTAGATGGACAGGGCATGCAATAATTACAGCCAGTACAGTCAACTTTGATCTTGCCTTTGTAATATTCTTGTACCCTCTTGACCAGTGCTAATTCTTCAGGTGTCATCACATTTGGTTTTGCATTTTCAAAAATCTTTATATTCTCTTTTAATTGCTCCATAGTGCTTACACCACTTAGTATGGTAGTTACTTCAGGGAAATTATATAGCCATCTAAAGGCCCATTCCACAGGGCTGCGTTTTATAGGAAAGTCATTCCATATGTCTATGATCTCTTGAGAAAGGTTTTGAGCTAATTTTCCTCCCTTTAGAGGTTCCATTATGACTACAGGGATGCCCTTAGAACCTGCATACTTTAATCCTTCTACTCCTGCTTGATAGTGTTCGTCTAATATATTTAATTGGATTTGACACATACGCCAATCATAGGAGTCTAATATATCTTTGAATACGGGCAGTTCATCGTGGAATGAAAAGCCAGGATAACGTATTTTACCTTTTTGTACGGTCTTTTCTAGAAAATCTAAAACGCCCAACTCTCGGACACGATGCCATCGTTTTTCATCTAAAGCATGCAGCAAATAGAAATCTATATAGTCTACTTTTAGCCTACTTAGCTGTTCATCTAGTAGTTTTTCAAAATCCTCATATTTTTTAGCGAGCCAAATAGGTAGTTTTGTAGCTACCATAGTCTTATCTCTATAGCCTTTTTTTAGGGCTTTACCTACTATAACTTCACTGCGGCCACCATGATAGGGATAAGCTGTGTCTATATAGTTTACTCCATGGTCGATAGCGTAGCGTATCATATCTATAGCTGCCTTTTCATCCACTTGCGAGTCATCAGTATGACCTTCTATCATTGGTAGTCTCATACAGCCCATGCCAAATCGCGATACTTTAAAACCTAGATTGTCGAAATCAACATAATACATATGTTTATCCCCCCTCTTATATTAATTAGCTATACTATTATTATACCATAGGAATGTATATATAAAAGTAAATACATTTTAGTGGACTTATTAATTTAAGTATAGTGTGTCATCTGGATATTTTGTATGACTTATGATTTTTGATGCAATTTATTTTTCTTTTTAGTTAATTTTTACAGTTCATATTGACGTATAACGTTTTTATTTAATGTTTATATATTGAAATATGAGGTATTTTATATGGGCTTAATGGGAATTATAAAATTTGGATTGACAAAAAATTATCAATTAGATAGAATAGAATACAGTTAATTCATCTCAAGGAAGAGTATTCTACCTAGAGGTGTACTTTAAAAACCAATCCCTGACAAAAAAGAGTTATACTCTAATTTGGAAGGTGGCGGATATATAGTTTTGCCTTTTATGGATAATAGCTATCAATATTTTATCCATGTAACTATCTAAGATTATAGGGCAATATATTTAGGATTGAAAATAGATAGTTGTATTGAATTAAAAGGCATGTACTCTTATTCGTGCTTTCCAATGGAGGTACGAATTTTTGTATTTTAGGGGATAAAAAGGAGGTAATTATGTGGAGAAGATCGCAGTGATCAGTGCTATTTTAGAGGACCCTAGTAGGACTCAGCAGGATTTTAACAATATAGTTTCATCTTTTAAGGGGATTATAAAGGGACGTATGGGTATTCCATTTGTAGAGGAACAAATAGCCGTAATTTCCCTTATAGTTGTTGGCAAATTAGATGAGATAAACAGTTTAACTGGGAAACTTGGCAATCTTCCCAATGTAATGGTTAAGACGGCTATTTCAAAGAAGGAGTTATAAAACAAGGGGGTAATAAATATGTTCATTGATAAAGATTATATAGAAGGACTGTTAGAGGATGCAAAGACTACAACCGATGATGAGATCAATAAAATATTAGATAAAGCAGATGCCTTTGAAGGTCTTACCCATAGGGAAGTGGCATCACTTCTTGTTACAGATAAAAAAGAACATACAGATAGGATTTTTGATATAGCAGGTAAAATAAAAGAGCATATATATGGGAATCGTATTGTGATGTTTGCACCTTTGTATGTGAGTGACTACTGCATAAATCGTTGTAAGTATTGTGGTTATAATCATGATCATGAGTTTGAGCGCCGGCGCTTGACTATGGATGAAGTGCGAAACGAAGTGGCAATACTTGAAAAGATGGGGCATAAACGACTTGCCCTTGAGGCTGGCGAGGATCCCAAAAACTGTAGCATTGATTATATAGTAGACTGTATAAGGACCATATACGATATGAAACTAGACAATGGAGAGATCCGTCGGGTAAATGTAAATATTGCAGCTACCACCGTTGAGGACTATAAAAAACTGAAGGAGATTGGCATAGGCACATATGTATTATTCCAAGAGACATATCATCGGCCTACCTATGAAGAGGTACATCTATCGGGTCCTAAAAAAGATTATGAATATCATTTGACTGCCTTTGATAGAGCAATGGAGGCTGGTATAGATGATGTAGGGGGAGGCGTACTCTTTGGACTCTACGACCCATATTTTGAAGTATTAGGGCTTATGCTACACAATGAGCATTTAGAAGAGGAATATGGTGTTGGCTTTCATACCATATCTGTACCACGCATATGTCAAGCAGAAGGAGTAGCTACATCAGAATTTAAATATCTAGTAGATGATGAGACGTTTAAGAAGATAGTGGCCATAATTCGATTGGCTGTGCCTTTTACTGGAATGATTGTATCTACAAGGGAGAGTATGGAGATGAGAAAGGACCTTATAAAGATAGGTATCTCCCAGATAAGCGCCGGTTCCACAGTGGAAGTGGGTGGCTACACTGCAAGGGAACACAGCAGCACTCAATTTAATGTAAATGATGATAGGGACGCAATTGACATAATAAGTTGGCTTATAGATGAAGGTTTGGTACCGAGCTTTTGCACTGCATGCTATAGAAAGGGCAGGACAGGAGATAGGTTTATGTCTCTTGCAAAATCGGGAAACATAAAAAACACATGTCATCCCAATGCACTTATGACACTTTGGGAATATGCACTTGACTATGGTGATGATAAATTTAAATCAAAGGTAGAAGGACTCTTAAAGAGAGAAATACCTAAGATAGAAGATGCAAATGTAAGGGATCTAGTTTCGAACAATATAGAAAGACTTAGATGTGGAGAGCGGGATCTGTTTCTATAAGGGAGGCGAGATGGATGGAGAACACACCAATCAGCATGAGAAAACATGTCACCATATTAGGGGATACTAACGTAGGAAAATCCACACTCTTTAACAGCATATTAGGGCAGGATAAGTCTATAGTATCTGAATATAGGGGTACTACAACTGATCCTGTAATTAAGGCAATGGAGCTCATACCCTTTGGGCCCATTGCTCTAATTGATACCGGAGGTTTAGATGATGTAAGCCAAGTAGGTGAGGAGCGAGTCAAGAGGGCGTTGGAGATAATAGATCGCACTGATCTCGCCATATATGCTACAGATATAATGTCATTTGATAAAAAGAAATATACAGAAGTTGTAAATAGGCTGAATAAAAAGAACATACCACATATACTTGTGTTCACAAAATGTGATAAGGCCTCTAAAACATTAAAAAAAGATTTAAAGGATAGATATAAAAAAGCAGTCTTTACCTCTAAATATGATGGGGATTCAATAACTCGGTTAAAAAATAAAATGGTAGAAGAATTAAAAAAAATGACTAGTGGAGAAGAAACCCTTATAGGAGATCTTCTTCCCCCAAATAGTACTGTTATAGCAGTGGTATCTATAGATTCAGGAGCCCCAAAAGGTCGCCTTATACTCCCACAGGTACAATTTATACGTGATTGCCTAGATCATGGCATAAAATGTCTTGTAACCAGAGAAGATGAACTCAAGGATGCTATTTTAGAGCTAGAAAATGTAGATCTTGTGGTAACTGATTCACAGAACTTTAAAAAGATTGACAAGTTAGTGCCAGATAATATACTTTTGACTTCTTTTTCCATGTTATTTGCAAGGCAAAAGGGGAATATGGATATACTTCTTGAGGGAGTAGAAAAGGTGAAGAGCCTTCCTAAAAATGCTAGAGTGCTCATTGCCGAAGGATGTACTCATAATACTACCCATGAGGATATAGGTAGGGTAAAGATACCTAAATTATTAAAGAAGTATACTGGAGTGGATATCCAATTTGATTTCTATGGAGGCCATGATTTTCCTGAAGATATAAGTGATTATAATATGGTGATACACTGTGGAGGATGTATGCTAAATAAAAAGGCTGTAGAAACTAGGATATTAAAATGTATAAGTCAGGATATCCCTATTACTAACTATGGCGTACTTCTTGCCTATTTAAATGGGATAATAGAGAGAAGCAGTAGGATATTTAAAATATGAGGGGGAGATATGTTGTTTATAGATAAGCTATATGAAACAAATTCTCTAGATAGAAATGAACTAAAAGAGCTCATAGAGGCCAATATCTATACTCCAGAAGATAGACTTTTTTATGCTGCACGTCGTACAAGGGAGAGATATTATGGAAGGAGTGTATATTTTAGGGGGCTTATTGAGTTTAGTAACTACTGTAAAAACAATTGTTATTATTGCGGAATAAGGAGAAATAATAAAAAAATACATCGCTATCGCCTCACAAAGGAAGAGATCTTAGACTGCTGCGCTAAGGGTTATGAACTTGGGTTTAGGACATTTGTACTCCAAGGAGGAGAGGACCCTTATTATACAGATGAGATGATAGTGGATATCATAGAAAGTATAAGGGAAAAATTTCCTGATTGTGCCATTACCCTTTCCATAGGAGAGAGGCCATATGATAGCTATAGAAGGTTTTGGGATGCCGGCGCTGATAGGTACTTACTACGGCACGAGACTGCAAATGAAGTCCACTATAGAAAGCTGCATCCTAGTGTTATGACGCTTAAGAGTCGCAAGGAATGTCTATATAATTTAAAAGAAATAGGATTTCAAGTAGGGGCAGGATTTATGGTAGGTTCTCCTTACCAGACAATTGATAACTTAGTAGAAGATCTATTATTTTTAAAGGAATTAGAGCCCCACATGGTAGGAATAGGGCCATTTATACCACATAAGGATACAATATTTAGAGATGAGAAGGGCGGCGATGTGGATATGACCCTTCTTATGTTGGCTCTAATAAGGTTATTGTTACCTAAAGCACTTATTCCTTCTACGACGGCTTTAGGTACGGTAGATCCTTTAGGGAGAGAAAAGGGGTTCGCTGCCGGCGCAAATGTTGTCATGCCCAATCTATCACCTCAAAAGTTCAGGGCTGATTATTCTCTATATGATAATAAGATATGTACGGGTTTGGAGGCCGCAGAGAGTGTAGAGGAACTAAAGCAGAAGATAGAAGCTATAGGTTTTATACCAGATATGTCCAGAGGAGATCATATTGGATTTTATTTACAAAAAAGGCAGAATTCTATAGATATTAATTAGTAGTTTAATCCTTCATAAATGAAATAGATTTTTCAGTCTCATGCGATATAGCACACCAATAATAGAAATTAGTGCTTTCTTTATGAAAATGTTTTTTATGTATTTTATTGTAGGCTTTTAGTGCATTTTGAGAATCGCCGGAGTTTTCATATAGCATTCCCATAATATGATTTAAGATTAATTTGTAATCTTTGGAGTGTATTTTATGTAGCTTTTTTAAAGCATAATCTGTTCTACCTCTTTTATATTGTACTAGGGCATCTATTATGTCTTTTTCAATCTCTAGACCTTGTTGCTTTTGTATGTCATCGTATAGCTCATCTATGAGAGTTAAATTATTTGTCTTTATTGATCTATCGGCTAGGAGTATATAGCCCCTTCCATATGTGGGAGTTGTTTCAATTAATGTTTTATAAGTATTTATCGCCTCTTCATTCATTCCCACTTCAGTATAGAGCATTCCCATCCTTTCTAGTAGCTCCTGCATTTTTTGAGGATCGGAGGGATTATTGGTATTAAGTGCATTTTTGCATAGTTCTATCTTTAGAGGAGTGCTTATTAAATATTCCATTATTTCAAGGGACGCTGCAGCAGGGTCATCTTCAAACTTTGTATCAAATTCTGCCACCATATTTTCCCACCGTTTATAAAACATGAAGTTTAGAGGTTCATACTCTTCTGCTAGTGTATCTAACTCCATAAAGAAATCATCTGCAGCTTTAGTAGCTTTTTTAGCATATTTTAGTGATTGTTGATGATCATAGACAAAATATATTCTAGACAGGAAGAGCAAAGCTCTATGATTATTTTCGTTATCTAAAAGAATATCTTTAAATAATTCCACTGCCTCAGGAAATTGAAATTGTTCTATCATTACAATTCCGCGTAAGTATACAGCTAAGGTATAACCTGGTTCCTTTTGAAGAATATTTAAAAGTAGAGTATCTGCCTTTTCATATTCATGTTTTGTACTATAGTCATAGGCAAGCCTTAGCATGGATTCGATATCTTTAGGATGGCATTCAGTGTATCTGTTTAATTTTACTAAAATTTCATCAGGATATTTAAAATCTGTATAGCTATCATAGTTCCCACATATTTTGGGAGCTAAATAGATACTAATTATACTTATGGTTATTATGATGATTAGGATAACAAATATAGTTTTGTTCTTTTTTTGTATCATGTCATAGTCCCTCTTTTATTAATCGTTTAATTAAACTTTGTTTTGCTCTATGGATTCTAACTCTTACATTTTCTTGAGTAATATCAAGAATAGCAGCTATCTCTTTATGAGAGTAGTTATAATAATATTTAAGCGATAATATATCTTTATAATTAGGATTGAGTTTTTTCACATGCGATGCAACGGTATCAAATATCTCCTTATCAATAATTTCATCCATGGGTTGATCGTTGTTAACTAATATGTAATTCAGTGTTTCTATATTTATATGTTTTTGCCTCTTTATTTTATTATAATAATTTATAGCGATATTTTTTGTAACCATAGTAATAAAAGATTTAGTTTTGTCAGAATTTATTTCTTCGATCTTATGTATATTTTCTAGTAATTTAATAAAAGCTGATTGTACTACATCTTGGGCAAGGTGAAAGTCATTTAAAATATTATATGCAATTTTGCACATATATTTATAATATGTTTTATAAAGTAATTCTAATTTATCTTTATCAGGGTTATTGTGTGTTTTAGGGGATAAAAGCAAAGGGGTTCACGTCCTTTCCTCTTTTACTCATAGATAAGATTTCTTCTTCAACTTCATGCAATATAGCCCACCAATAATAAAAATTGATATCTTCGTTATAAGTAGTATTATATATTTTATTATAGCTTTTTATTGCATTTTTGTTATCACCTAAATCTTTATGTAGTCCCCCTGTAATATGGTTTAAGATTATCTCGTAATTTTTTGAATTGATTTTATGTAGCTTTTTTAAAGCATAATCTGTTTTACCTCTTTTATATTGTACTAGGGCATCTATTATGTCTTTTTCAATCTCTAGACCTTGTTGCTTTTGTATGCCATCGTATAGCTCATCTATGAGAGTTAAATTATTTGTCTTTATTGATCTATCGGCTAGGAGTATATAGCCCCTTCCATATGTGGGAGTTGTTTCGATTAATGTTTTATAAGTATTTATCGCCTCTTCATTCATTCCCACTTCAGTATAGAGCATTCCCATCCTTTCTAGTAGCTCCTGCATTTTTTGAGGATCGGAGGGGTTATTGGACTTAAGTACATTTTTACATAGTTCTAGTTTCAAAGGGGCTTCTATGAATTCCCCCATAATTTCGATAGTAGCTGCAGCAGGGTCATCTTCAAACTTTGTATCAAACTCTGCTACTATAGTTTCCCATCTTTTAGAAAGTGCTAAATCAATGTCTTTTTCTCCTTGGTGCCTTAGAAGTTCTTTTTTTGTTATCGTAGCTTTTTTTGCGTACTCTAGTGCTTTTTGACGATCTGAAATAAAGTATATTTTGGAGATGAATTTTAAAGCCTCAATATTATTTTTATTTATGGATAATATTTTTTCCAATTGTTCAACTGCCTTAGAATATTTAAATTGTTCTACCAGTATAACTCCACGTAAGTACATAGCATCTTGGCTTAATTTATTGTTTAATTCTATTTGTGCAGCTTCCAAGAGTAAAGTATCCGCCTTTTTATATTCTTTCTTTATATAGTAGCTACGAGCCAATTCTAGCATAACGTTTTCAATAGGATAGGAGGAATAAAAGTCTGAATCCAATATATCAGAAGTATTTTTGGAATGGTTTTTAATATAATTATTCAGTCTTATTATATCCTTGTTAAAAGAATTAGGTTGTCTAAATTTATAGTATCTATCATATTGGATTTTGCTTGACAAATAAGCACTTCCCAGATATATGATAATTAGGACAATTGAGGCGACATATATAATACGTTTTTTTCCTTTCGTCATAGTTTAATCCTCCCTTTAAACTTGTTTCTTTTTAAAAAAGTGGATTCCGACCTGTATAAAGGTGGTTGTGTATGTCAAAAACACTAGTATTTCTCTCAATATATCAGTCCAAAATATGTTGTATGTCAAAAGCATATTGGAAAAGAACAACCCACGCATAAAAGAATATTTTCTGGATAATACATTTATTACTGAATGTATTGATAAAAAAGGTGTTATACCTAATAAGGTAAGATGTAGAAAAATTGTAAGCAAGAGATAAAAAATAGTAAATCCTTGACTTTCTGTTATTGTACCAATCATAAACACATAACTTCCTAGGCATATCAAAAATAGTAAGGTTAATATGGTGACAATAGATATTCTTAGTATTGTTTCTTTATAAGTTAATGCATAAAATTCAATAGCCATATGTTGGGGATTGATAATCAGTGATGTTACCAAAATGCTTATCATTAATAATACTATAAATATGACGCTGAACACTGTTACTGCTCCAAGAAATTTACCTATGAACAGTTCTCCTCTATATTTTGTACTACTAAATAGCGTTTTTATTGTTTCTTGTTTAAATTCGTTTACAATTATAGTGGAGAAATAGACCGCGGTTATGATTGGGAAGGAAAACATTCCGTTTCCACTGATAATATCTGCGGCAACTTCGAGCAGATTTATATCTTCTTTTTGGTTTGCTGGATAGTATAACATGATGGTGATGGTTATAAGTAAAGACAAGGAGATTAAGGGAATTAAGAAAAGCTTTGATCGGAATATTTTCAAAACTTCCATTTTAGCTATTTTAAACAAGTTTTCCCCCCCTTTTTTTGTGTATGGATAATATTTTATGAATTGGTTATATACTATAAAGACTTTTTGTTTCAAACTTGTCTTTTTTTAAATACATGCATTCCAACCATTATAAAGATGAGAATATGAAGTAAAAATATCATTGTAAGCATTAATACATCTATGTAAGGAATTTCATAAGTTGGAAATATTTCAGTGATGTATAAGCCATTTACAAAAGAATATTTTCTTATAAAAGTATTTATTTTTGAATCGTATGTTAGAAAAGGTATTCCATTGAAGAGAATAGTGAGCAAAAGGCAAACGATAGGAATTACTTGGTTTTTTGTTATTGCACCAAATAAAAAGACATAACTGCCTACACATATTAAAAACAATAAAGTTAGTGCAGCGAGAATCAATATTCTGGTTAGTGTTTCTCCATAACTTAGTGCAAAAAAGCCAATAGAAATACTTCGGATATCGGCAACTAATGATGCAAATATAGTGCTTATAGTGAGTAATCCCATGAATATAATGGTAAGTACTACTGATGTTCCAAGAAACTTGCCTATAAATATTTCTTCTCTAGAAAATGTACTGCTAAATAATATATTTATTGTCTTTTGTTTAAATTCATTTACAATTACATCTGTAAAAAAAATAGCTGCAATTATGGGGAAGAAGAAAGGTCCATTTTCAATAAAGACCATATAGATAATAGAAAACAAATTTATATCTCCTGTTCCCTCTAGCATAATAAAATAATGTATAACTGTTGAAATTAATATAAAAAGAGCTAAAGGAATTAACAATTTCAAATAGTGTTTTGATCGAAACAGTTTAGATATTTCCAATTTGGCGATTTTAAACATTAGTTTCTTTTTCCACCTTTCTAAGATAATATTCTTCTAATTTTCTCCCTTCTTTTTGTACTCCGATTAATTTAAACCCATTACTCAGTATGTTTTTAAGTGTAGGTGACAAATTCTTTTCTTTTACTCTAAGTACTATGTAGTCTCCATTAATTTCAAACATGCTATCTTCATACTGAATTCCTAAAAAGTTTATAAGCGTTTCGCTGTTTTCTAATATAATTTCACATATATTTTCATAATGCTGATTGATAGTATCCAATTCAGATGAATCTATTATAACCCCCTTATCTATTATGACAATTTGATCACATACACTTTCGACTTCAGTTAGCATATGGCTTGATAGTAGAACTGTTTTGCCTTCATATCGCATGTATTTTATAAACTCCCTTATCTCTTTAATTCCTGTAATATCTAGTGAATTGGTAGGTTCGTCTAATATAATAGTGGATGGATTGTGGATAACAGCACATGCAATACCGAGGCGTTGTTTCATACCTGATGAATATTGCCCTGTTTTTTTGTCGAGAAAGCTTTCAATGCCTAGCATTTTAATTATAGTATCAATATAATCCTTACTTGGAGTACTTCTCAATTCTATGCAATAATTTAGTTGCTGTCTACCTGTCAAATATGGATATAATGATGGGTTTTCAATTAAGAAACCAATCTTATCCATAGCCAGGTTTGGTTCCGATATGATGGAGATATCATTTAAAGTTACATCTCCAGACGTTGGTCTGGTTAACCCACAGATAATTTTTAAAAGTGTACTTTTGCCTGCTCCGTTTTGTCCTATAATACCTAAGACCTGACCAGATTCTACTCTTAAGTCAACATGGTTTAGTATTGTTTTTTTCTTTATGACTTTGACAATGTCATCTACCACAAGTTTATCCATTTGTGACCCACCTTATAAAATAATATATTAATATTGGTTACACGGGAATAGCTAAATTTCTAAGGTTTTAGCGATGAAATAGCCTTATCTACATCATATGATATAGCATAGTAATAATAAAGATCAGCATTTTCTTCACATTTATAACTACTGACTCTATGATAAGCTGCTAGAGCATTTTCTTTATCACCCAAGTTTTCATATAGCATTCCTGTAATATGTTCTAAAATTATCTCGTAATCATTTGATTGTATCTTTTGTAAGCTCTCTAGGGTTTCATCTGTTCTACCTCTTTTATATTGTACTAGTGCATCTATTATGTCTTTTTCAATCTCTAGACCTTGTTGCTTTTGTATGTCATCGTATAGCTCATCTATGAGAGTTAAATTATTTGTCTTTATTGATCTATCGGCTAGGAGTATATAGCCCCTTCCATATGTGGGAGTTGTTTCGATTAATGTTTTATAAGTATCTATCGCCTCTTCATGCATTCCCACTTCAGTATAGAGCATTCCCATCCTCTCTAGTAGTTCCTGCATTTTTTGAGGATTAGAGGGGTTATTGGACTTAAGTACATTTTTGCATAGTTCTAACTGTATGGAAGAATCAAACGGGTGCTCTAGCATTTCAAGGGTAGCTGCAGCAGGGTCTATTTCAAACTTTGTATCGAACTCTGCCACTATATTTTCCCACTCTTCAAAAAAAGGGATATTAACATCTTCTTCTCCTTGTTCATAACGTTGTCTTTGTATGTCTGTGGCTTTTTTAGCATATTCTAGGGCTTTTTGGCGATCAAAGACAAGGTATATATGTGTGAGATATTGCAGGGATGCGATAGGATTTTCATTAATTGCAACTACTTTTTCAAATTGCTCAATTGCTTCAGAAAATTTAAATTGTTCAACAAAGAGGCGACCATATGTATATAAAGCCATTTCATGGTTTGGGTCTGTTTGGATAATTTGAATGAGTAAATCACCTGCTTTTTCGTACTCTCGAATATTTAGATATTTGCGAGCTAAGTCTATCATAGCTTCAGTGTTTTTTGGATGTTGTTCGATATATTTGTTTAATCGTTCCATGCCTTCCTCTGTTGAACCAGAATATCCGTAGTTGCTTTTATCTTTCTCCTGTATTTTGGATAATAAGTATAGACTTATTATACTTATTATTATAAAACTGGTTATGATAATAGATATAGTATGATTTTTTTTTCGGGTCATAATTTATTTCCCCCCCTAAATTTTACTACCTAATTATACCACGAATTGACTATCATAGTCAATTCGTGGGATGAGCTAATTGCGATGTACGCAGAACCTAGATATGTAAATAATAGAGAGTGGGTCAAAAATAAATTTCTCCCAAAATCAGACGGAATAATGCATGTTTGAGGGGTG
>DGES01000105.1:19118-21962 GCA_002386065.1 Firmicutes bacterium UBA3920 | reverse complement strand
AGATGTGTATAAGAGACAGCAATAATGTCTTGTCACTTCTGAGAATATCATAGAGAAGGCCACCTAACTATAAAGTAAACTATCTTTGTATCGTCTGTATTTCTGGATTAAATTCCAACTTAGAATCTTCTACTTCTCCATATATTGTTTCAATATGATTCGTTGAAAACTTAGGTGTAACAAGACTAACAACAGGAACCACCGCAAGGGATACTAACATAGCTATTGTACCTATCATAGGTGCATCACCCGCATTAAGTCCTCTAACAATGGCAAGTATAATTGAGGTCAAAAAACCCGATAAAAATCCTGCCCATGCTCCTGCTTTTGTAACGCCTTTCCAATATAAACCATATAAGAATGGGGCTAAAAATGAGCCGGCGATAGTCCCCCAAGAAAAAGACATGAGCGTGAGTATACCTGCCCTATTAGTTGTAGCCATTACAAAAGATAATATTACAAATACCACACATAGTATCTGCATTATTATCATAACATTCTTCTTTTTCATATTAGGTGCTAGTACACCTTTTATGAGATCCATAGATATAGCTGAGCTGGAAACAAGTACTATAGATGAAAGTGTAGACATTGAAGCCGACAATACCAATATCAATATGATACCCATGAGGGATTTGGGAAGTGCAACTTGAAGGAGTTTAGGCATTATCATATCGGCGTTTGGAGTTCCTGTTATAGCATCTATGGGTATCTCATTATTTAAAAACAATCTGCCAAATGCACCTGTAAAATATGCTCCTCCTGCAACCAATATGGCAAATATAGATGAAATCCAAGTTGCACGCCTCACTGATTCTTCATCCCTTATGGCATAAAATTTATGGATCATCTGCGGAAGCCCCCAGCTTCCAAGACTGGTCAAAAGTACCAACGAGAAAAGGGGGATAAAACCTCCTGGTCCCACAGGAGATGTAAGTTCAAACTCTATAGCTTGAAGCCTCTCCATCCCTTGTGCTAAACCACCTACATTGGGATGACTAACCACGTATATGACCATAAGGACTATACCAACTACCATTATTATGCCCTGTATAAAATCAGTAAGGGCCATTGCAAAATAACCTCCCATTATAAGGTACAAACCCGTTACTGCCGCCATACCTATCATACAATATATAAATGGAATACCAAAAATCTGCTCAAATAAATAGCTGAGTCCTTGATATACCGAAGCTGAATATGGTACCAAGAATATAAATATTATAATAGCAGAAAACACTTTTAAAGCTTTACTGTCATATCGCTTCTCAAAGAATTCTGGCATAGTAGAAACATCTAGACGATGAGTCAAGTATCTAGTTTGTTTAGCCAATACACGCCAAGCAAGATAGCTGCCTAAAACTGCATTGCCAATGGCAATCCATACAGCGGAAATACCAAAATCCCAACCTATCCTTCCAGCGTATCCTATGAATATAACTGCTGAAAAATAAGTGGTACCATATGCAAAAGCTGACATCCAAGGACCTATATTCCTACCACCGAGAAAAAAATCTTGAAGTGAAGACGTTCGACGCATGCTATAGAAACCTACAGCAATTAAAATGACAAAATAAATCCCAAGTAATATGAATTCCATAATACTACCATCCTTCCATACTAACTATTTAAAATTAAGATAAAACTACCATACTACCCATACTGCTTCTACTTTCCCTTATTCTACACTAGATGTTGGAAAAAATAAAGGTTTTTCTGAAAAATATATAACTTTCCCGTTAGAGGAGGTATATCTATATTGAGGACACCATTTTCAATCTCTACTTTTTTCTTTCTAAATACATCTATCATACATGTTTCTTTTAAATCATGAACATCTAAAGTTATTAAATATCTCTTTTGTCTACTCCTATTTAAAAATATAATAGCTATACCATCTTCCTTTATTTGTCCAAATTCATCTTCTCCATTTTGTACTGATCTCATAAACCCATATATATCATCCCTATGGTAAAGAGGTACAAATGCACCCGTCTTAAGTGCATCTATTTTTTTCCTAATATCTATTATAGTTTTATACCATTCTATTAGTTCTCTATCTTCATATCCCCATGGATATGTCTTCCTATTAAATGGATCTCTGTAGCCTATAAGACCTGCTTCATCCCCATAGTATATGGAAGGAACGCCAGGAAAAGTAAATTGAAAGAGGGAGGCAAGTTTTAATCTCTTAGTCCCTAAAATGTTTTGCTTTTTATCTAAGGTATATTCCGCCTGCTCATCACGGCTCAAACTTCGCTCAGATGGAGCGCCGGCGAGGATAGTCTTAGCCCGTGCCACATCATGACTCCCTATAAGGTTCATATTTGAATAGAATATCTCCTTAGGATAATTCTCGTATAGATTCATAATCCCTCTATTAAACCTCTCCGAAGAAATATGTCCTAAGAGAAAATCTAATATTAGCGTCCTCAATGGATAATTCATGACCCCATCTAGTTCTTCTCCCCATACAAACTCACGTTTCATTCCATAGCTCATTTTATTTGAAGCATCTTCCCACACCTCACCTATTATGACTGCATCAGGATCTGTCTCCTTAACTACATGTCTAAACTTTTTTAGAAATTCATCTGGCAACTCATCAGCTACATCTAAGCGCCAACCCTTAGCCCCCATATTTAGCCAATATCGTGCTACACTATTCCTATCCTCCATTATAAATTTTTGATAACTAGGCTCCATCTCATCCACATTGGGCAATGTCTTAATTCCCCACCAGCAATCATATTTATTTGGATGTTCTGTAAACCTATACCATCTATAATAAGGTGAATCCACAGAATTATAAGCACCAATAGAATTATATCGATTATATTTATT
>DGES01000105.1:0-18814 GCA_002386065.1 Firmicutes bacterium UBA3920 | reverse complement strand
AATCATTACACATTATTTCGCCCGTAGCAGAATCAGGTCTGTGATTTGGCATGTCAAACCAATCTGTATGGATTATATAGCCATCCTTACATCCATGTATACGCCCTCTTTCGTTGCCATTATAAAATCTATCCACAAATATATGATATATCACACTCTCCTTAAACCAATGTGGAGTATTAAAGTTTTCGTCATACACTGTAATCTGATATGAATATGGAGGACAGTGAGAAAGTTCCCCTTCACCACCCAATCCATCTGAGTTATTGCCGTAATAGTAAATCTTGGAAGGATATTCAATAACAAAATAATACCATAGAAGACCAGAAGTCGCCGGCGCCTCTAACTTACCTTCAAATATATATCCTTTTTCCCCTATATCTATAATATCCATATATATTTTTTTCTCATAGCTTTCACGTTCCCAAAGTCTTATATATACAGATTTGGGTCTATATCTATGTGATATCTTGAGCCGAAGGATAACTCTCTGTCCACAGCAAACCGCTCCAAAGGGTTTTCTATACTCTATATCATGGGAGTTATGAAATACACAAACTACTCTAATCAACCCCTAATAATACAAATTTGATCTATTCATAAAACAAAATAGTCACATTCTTTAAATTCATTTTAATGATACCATTCCATATTTTAGATATATACATCTATACTCATCAAATACATCACATATCCATTTTCGAAAGATGCCATATCTCTCTATTATAGTTCTCTATAGTATTATCACTAGAAAATACGCCTGCATTTGCCATATTTATAATGGACTTTGTCCTCCATAGAGAAGGATCTCTATATTGTCTATCTATCTGTATATGGGCATCCCTATAGCTTTCAAAGTCCTTAAGTATCATATAACAGTCAGCCATAGAACCTTCTGGATACAATAGATAGCCATATAGATCTCTGAATATACCGATAGTTCCATCTATTAATGCATCCACTGCCCGCCTAACAGCCATATTCCCCTCATATATTTTCCTAGGATCATAACTCCCTGTTTTATAAAAATAATTTACTTGCTCAGCAGTTAGACCAAATATAAAAATATTATCCCTACCTACTGCATTCATTATTTCTATATTAGCCCCATCTAAAGTCCCAATAGTTAGGGCCCCATTCAGCATGAATTTCATATTGCCCGTCCCCGAAGCCTCTTTACCAGCAGTAGATAGCTGTTCGCTCACATCAGAAGCTGGTATTATACGTTCTGCCAAGGATACATTATAATTTTCTAAAAATACTACCTTTATACGATCTCTGACCCTAGAATCATTGTTTATCTTCTTCGCCAAGCTATTTATAAGTTTTATTATGAGTTTAGCCCTAAAATATCCTGGTGCCGCCTTCCCAGCAAATATAAATGTCCTAGGATATATATCCTCATTGGGATTATCCAATAGCCTTTGATATAGATAAATTATGTGCAGTACATTTAAAAGTTGCCTTTTATATTCATGTATCCGCTTTATTTGAACATCAAATATGGATTTGGGATCTACTTTAATACCTGTATGCATCAGTATATAAGTTGAAAGCCTTTCCTTATTTTCCTCCTTTATACCTGCAACTGTATCCTTAAAAGGCTTATCATTGCAATATTCCCTAAGCTTTATAAGATCCTTAGGATATTCTATCCAACTATCACCTATCGCCTCTGTAATCAGACTAGATAACTTAGGATTTGCCTGTAAAAGCCAGCGTCTATGGGATATTCCATTTGTTATAGCCTTAAACTTATTTGGATATAGTGTATAAAAATCATTAAAGAGATCCCTTTTTAATATCTCCCCATGGAGCTGAGATACTCCATTTACACAGTGACTTCCAACTATACTCAAATTCGCCATATTGACTTGACCATAGTTTATTATGGCCATTCTAGCTATCCTGTCTCTTTGACCTGGATATACTCTATTCAATTGATGGATATGTCTATCATCTATCTCTATTATTATCATGTATATCCTAGGAAGTATCTGTGCAAGTAGATCAATAGACCACCGTTCTAATGCCTCTGTCATAACTGTATGGTTTGTATATCCACATATTCTTATAGTTATATCCCATGCATCTTCCCATGACATCTCTTCTTCATCCATGAGGACCCTCATAAGTTCAGGAATTACAAGACTAGGATGAGTGTCATTTATTTGAATAGCAACCTTATCTGGAAGTTCCCCAATTGGATATACACCCTTTGCATTTTTTATTATACTCTGGACAGTAGCCGACACTAAAAAATAATATTGTTTCAAGCGTAGTTTTTTCCCCTCACAGCTCGTATCGTCAGGATACAATACCTTAGATATTGCCTCGTTTTCTATTTTTTTATCAAATGCCTTGATGTACTCTCCCCTATTAAAAGCAGCAAAATCCATTTCCTCAGGGGATCTAGCCTTCCATAATCTAAGTGTGTTTATGCATTTAGAATTATAGCCAAGTATTGGTATGTCACAAGGAACTGCTATTACCGACTCATAGCCTTCATGTCTTACCTTTAGCCTACCACCCTGCCACTGTTCTAATATTTTTCCTCCAAAACGCACCTCCACCTCTTCTTCTGGACGCTCAACTATCCATATGCTACCATCCCTAAGCCAGTTATCAGGATATTCTATTTGATAGCCATCCTCAATTCGCTGACTAAAAAAACCATATTCATATCTAATACCACATCCAAATGCAGGATATTTAAAGGTTGAAAGTGTCTCTAAAAAACTTGCTGCAAGCCTTCCAAGTCCTCCATTACCAATACCTGGCTCTGGTTCTTCAGCGATTAATTCATCTAAGTCTACTCCAAGTTCTAAGCATGCCTCCCTATATATATCACGTTTAAGCATCTTTGTAAGATTTGTCTCAAAAAACTTACCTGTCAAGAATTCTGCCGACAGATAATATAATGTCTTAGGCTGTTTTTTCTGTATATTATCTATTGTAGTGCTCCAGTCAAGCATTATTTTATCCCTTACCATCAAAGCAACTGCTCTATAGAGCTCATCATTACTTGCATTATCCACACGTTTGCCAAAATTACTTAAGAGCTTATCCTTAATTGTCTGCTTTATAACTTCTTTGTCTTCTAATCTCATCTGCATATTCCTTTTCGTACCCCTATCTATGATATTTTAGCATATTATATAGTTCTATATATTTAGATGCCGACCTCTTCCAACTATAGTCGCCTGTCATGCCTCGCCTAATTAGCATGTCCCAAATATCCTCTTTATAATAATATTCTATAGCTCGTCTTATAGTATAGAGCATGTCATGGGCATTATAGTCAGTAAAGCTAAATCCGTTGCCCTCTCCTGTAAATTCATTATATGACTGCACCGTATCTTTAAGACCGCCTGTTTCCCTTACAATAGGTATTGTCCCATATCTCAAACTAAAGAGCTGTGCCAGACCACAGGGTTCAAATAGTGATGGCATCAAAAACATATCAGCGCCGGCGTATATCTTATGTGCAAGTTCGTTTTCATAATATATATTTGCCGATAATTTGTGGGGATAACGATGTGAGCCATCCCTAAATAGCCACTCATAGTGTGGCTCCCCATCTCCCATAACTATCATCTGTATATCCATGGCCAATATTTCCTCTAGAACACTTTCTATAAGGTCAAGCCCCTTTTGAGATACCAACCTTGTAATTATAGCTATTATGGGAACATCCTCCCTTACAGGTAAACCTAATCGCTTTTGAAGCTTTAACTTCCCCTCTAACTTCCCCCTAAGATCTCTACTATCATAGTTCGCATATATGAGAGGATCCTCTGCTGGATTATACACATCATAGTCAATTCCATTTAATATTCCAAAGAGTTCACTGCGCCTTGCCCTTAAAAGTCCATCTAATTTCTGTCCTAAAAAGGGTGTCTGTATTTCCTGTGCATAAGTTGGACTCACTGTACTTATAATATCTGAATAGGTAAGCCCCCCCTTCATAAAACTTACCCCTCCATAGAACTCTAATTTATCGGAAGTATAATATTCTTCATCTAACCCAAGGAGCTCTTTCATAATGTCTTTAGAAAATATACCCTGGTATTTTAGATTGTGTATAGTAAATATGGTGCCAATTCCCCTATAGAATTCATCTTGCATATAATTAGCCTTTAGAAATACAGGAATCATTCCCGTCTGCCAATCATGACAATGTATAATATCTGGCATAAAATCTATGTGGGGAAGTATCTCCAATACAGCTCTGCAATAGAAAGCATATCTCTCTGGTTCATCATCATCATATCCGTATATCATATCCCTACCAAAATAGTATTCGTTGTCAATAAAATATACTGGCAACCCATCTAATATATATTTCTCTATGCCGCAATATTGATGACGCCAGCCCACATCCACATATATATATTTCAAATATTGAATATCATCCCTATATTCAGCAGGTATAGCCATATATTTAGGTAAAACTACCCTAACATCTATATTTTCCTCCCTGAGCGCCTTTGGCAGTGACCCTATAACCTCTCCCAGTCCCCCTGTCTTTATAAATGGTGCGCCCTCTGATGCAGCCATGAGAACCTTTAACAACTTCTTTATACCTCCTTACATATTCTACAGATCTTTCCACATAGTCTTTTTCATTTCCACGTCTGGCATTACAGAATCTATATTTAAAACATAATACATAGATAATTTTAAAAGATCTTCTGTAGGTTCTTTTTCTGTTTTACTTACAAACTTTGCTACTGCAACTTTCATATTGTCATATACTATTTCCTTATGAACCCCTCCTACATGGTTAAAAAATCTAACATGTGAATCTAGAAAGCTTTCCATTTTCTGATTTTGATAAAGATATGCAAACCTGTAATTTCCTCTTGCTGTTGTCATTACAGCCATTTGTATTGCTTTAGATTCTCCGCCTATTTCTAGTTTAACATGTCCCCAGTCAAATTCGCTTACATCTCCTAGATCATATTCTTGCCTTATATATGCTTCCTTTTTCTCATCTAATTTATTCTTTATATAGTTACATACAGTTGAATAACTTATGTCATAGCCTTCTTCTTCAAGGCATTCATGAATATCTATTTTTTTCTTTTGTTGTTTGCTTTTTCCTTCTTATATCTTTTTTTCATTTTCCTCTAAATAAAAATCTATTTTATCCATTATTTCATCTGTTAATTTAACTTTAGTTCTATTACTCGCATTATATTTTGGTGGTTCTACAATTTCTTCAGTTAAAATTAGTTTATCTCCTTCTCCCTCCAATAGCATAACTCTCTTTTCTTCATACTCTCTAATATATTTTCTAATTGTCTTTCTATCAATTCCAGTCTCTCTCGCGAATAGATTTTTTAATATTTATTTTTATTATATTAAACTTGATATGAAAAATCCGATTATCCGCATAAATACAGCATTTAAGCATTATTCATCAATTAAAAAATCAACTGTTTTACCACGAATTTACCATGATTGAATATGAGTCTTGATATGACGAAAAATAAAGGGAGATTGCACGTATGATGAAACCGTGTATCTCCCTTTAACAAA
Source organism: Firmicutes bacterium UBA3920 (assembly GCA_002386065.1). Taxonomy (GTDB): domain Bacteria; phylum Bacillota; class Clostridia; order Caldicoprobacterales; family Xylanivirgaceae; genus UBA3920. The sequence continues at coordinate 13,270 of DGES01000105.1, read as the reverse complement.
CTATCTAAAATTTTCTACATTTATAACTCTGGAAAAGTAATTGCACAAATTCATGTTGTGAGTTACCATGATTATAGTAATGTCCTTTTCATTTAATTCTTTCAGAAGTTTCATCACTATCATTTCGTTCTCTTTATCAAGTCCAGAAGTTGGTTCATCAGCTAATATAATCTGGCTTCCTTGCAAAATCAATTTAATAATTGCAATTCGCTGTTGCTCTCCACCGCTTAACTGATATACTTTTTTGTTAAGCATATCACTTAACTCAAATTGCTTCAAATACTTATTGATTATTTTCAGTTTTTCTTCTCTTTTTATCTTTTTATATTCAAGAGCTAATTTTAAATTCCATAATACGCTTTCATCTTCTATTAGTCCATAATTTTGAAACAGATAACCTATCGTATATCTCCTCAAAAGCATAGCATTTTTGCTGTTTACGGATAAATTTTGATGACTACCAATAGTGATTGTTCCCTCAGATATATCAGTAATCAATCCAATTATATTTAAAAGTGTCGTTTTACCTGCACCACTTTTGCCTACAAGTCCCACAAACTCGCCCTTTTCTATTTCTAAAGATAAATTCTCAAATAGAACCTGATTTTTTCCATATTCTTTTTTGATATTCTTCAATGTAATCAATGACATGCTTACGCCCCCTTTTCAATCTCATATAAAGCGTTTAAGATATAAACTCTATAAAGCAATTCGCAGAATATGTAGTCAATAAGTATAATCGCAAAAAGGCAAGCAAAATAATAATTTATAACCGTTAATACGCCCGATATAATTAGTTCGATTCCCCAAAAAATATAACGATTTTTCAGTGTTCTAAAATGAGAAAATCCTAGAATCTCTTTTGCCGCATATCTCTTTCGATTTACAAAAATGTCTACATAATTTGAAATATACAAAATAAACAGTAAGGACACTATAAAGACAATCGTAAACATAGTGAGCGTTTCAAGAACAAATGTTACATTTTCAAGTTGCATTAAATAAGGTGTGAGTAATGTTCCGGCTGTAACTAATTGCTCTAAATTATATTCTGCTAACAGAGAAGAAAATTCTTCTCTTGACTCCATTTGAAAAAATAGACATCTTGTATTTAAAGAATCCAAATAGTAAAGCCCTGCAAAATTGCCCGTATCAACAATGATAATGGGGTCAGTCATGTCCGAAAAACCATTCTCTGTATTAACTTTTACCGTAGAATCATCATCTATATAGACAACATTAAATTTATCAATATATTTTTCTTCTCCCGGTATTCCATAAAATTGATTGTAGTTCATCAATCGGAAATATTCTTGCTTAATATATTCTTTAATAGAATTTTCATCGCTCTTATATTTATGCGGAACTAATACCGTTGGCTCATTAAATATATCCTCTCCCAATGGTTTTCCATTGAGTTGGATATTTGAAAATTCACTCAGATAATTTCTATTTGCGATAACAAGCTGTTGTTCATAATAGGGGCGTGATGTCTGTAAAACACTGTCCTCCCTAAAATCACATAGTAACGAATGGTTATGATTGTACATTTCTAATGTTTGTTCAGAATAGCTTTCTAATATGTCTGTGTTTGCTAACGCATAATCATATTCTGATGAATTAAAACCATTAGCGGTATAATATCCGTCCAGATACTTATAATCTAAAACAGCTTGTTGGCTTTGTTTAAATGAGTTTCCCTGATTTAACAATGAAATAATAGTAATCGCGATTATTACTGAAAAAACTATTTTTATAACCTGAACTATAATGTTTGTGCCGCTATTTAAAGTCTTATTTTTTACCATTGCTTCCAAAGAAACAAACTTAATTAAAATACTTGTAATTAAAACACAAAGTATATTTATAGCTAAAATAATAGTAAAGAAAAGTAAACTTGTTGCTAAATAAGAAAACTCATATCGGTTTGTTAATACGTAATACAAATTTAGCAAGAAAAGCAATACTAAACATATTACAACAAAATATCTTACTATACTAGTAATTTGCTCCTTTAAAATATGTATAGTAGAAAATCCCATGCTTTTTTTAATACCTATTTTTTTCAAACTATAAGATGTATAAATACAGTATATTATTTGAAGCACAATAAACAAGATTACAAAATTAAGAAGGTTCAATTCTAATACCATACTATACGGAATAGCTTCATTTTCAAAATTACTTATTCCAACAGACAATTGAGAAGCTATCTCTTTTATTTCATCAGCTTGCAAGTCCGTATAGAATACACCAACACTATCTAAAAAATCCTCCTTTTGCAATTCATGATATTGAAACAAAATAGACTGAGATATGGGTTGCTTTTGTACAAACTCATTTAATGGATAGCAATATAAATCATAAACTGATTTATCTGTTGAAGTGAGCGTATTGTTAATAAGTTCTAATTTGTTTTGAGAATATTCTTCTGTAAATATTGTATAAAATTTGTCGAGAATTTCTGGCGACGTTTCTTCTAAAACATACCCTTTTAAATTCTCGGTTGCAATGTTATTCTTTTCGTAAATGTTGTAAATAGAAGCATTAAAAATATATGCGAAGAGTATTACTTCAAGAAAAATAAAAATCTTTAAAAATTTTTTCATAACCTACCCCCTTTCTTTAAATACATATACACCTAGGGCGGGGCAAATAACGCCGCCCTAGGTGTTTTACCGGCTTTACTTAATAAGGATAATAATCATAATAAGATGTTTCGTTTGCCCACTAAACCCTCTTTGCATCTTTGTAAGCGTAGTTTGACTTGAATCCACTGGTATATGTATTTCCGCCGACCTTTACAGTTGCCTTTACCATATAGTTGCGACTAATACCTGCTTTACAACCGATTTCGGAATATACAATGGTGTTTGTTTATCCCCCCGTTGTAATACAAATCTCCACCCGCTACATCAATAGCCCACGCTGTAAGTGGAGCGCCCACAACCATAACTGCTGCTACAAGACCAACTACTTTCATTCTCATCTTCTTTGCTCTCTTTCGCTAGACCTCCTTTCCGCTTTTTATAGTTTTGTGTCACGTACTATTTCTGTCAACCTCAATATAACACATCTTTGATATAATGTCAATTAATGTTATTATTCTTGTTATTATTCTAATGTTTCTGTAATATTCTTTTATGCTTCCTCCGTTTGCTTTGTATGTTCTCATTCGTGCCATTTCATCAGCTCCTATTACGAGCCTATTATGAGTGTTCCTCTATTTCTGTGTTTTTGTATTTATTTTTCTCTATGATTTCTTCTTGCCTATTACATAAAAGTTTTATCTTTTCTGTATCTATATTTAAAGGGTTTATTTTTTCTAATTCTTTTATTGACTTTTCTACTTTTTCTAAGCCTTTATTTGAAATTAATTCAATTAGGTCTATGAAATCTCTTGGATTTAATGAATCTTTTTTACTAAACACCTTCCTCCTTAAACTTACTCTTTTCGCTTTCATTCTGAGTAGGTTTTAAAACAATAATCGATAGGGGGGGAATAGTTACAGTGATTGAATAGGGCATATAATTCCAAGATCTATTATCCGCCTCTACAATATATTCATTCACATTGCCATAACCGCCATATCTCACATCATCACTATTTAGTACCTCCCTATATCTTACAAGCGACGGTACACCTATCCTATATTCATCGTATCGCACCGGCGTAAAATTACATATAACAACTAAAAAATCCCCTTCTGTCTTTCCTTTCCTCAAAAAGGAGATTATACTGTGGTCATAATTATTTGCATCTATCCATTTAAATCCTTCCCAGCTATAGTCTATCTCCCAAAGTGGAGCATGCGTCAAGTAGAATCTATTTAAATCTTTTACATATGTCCAAAGCCTTCTATGCATGTCGTATTCTAACAGATGCCAATCTAAACTTTTTTTGTAATCCCACTCTATAAATTGTCCAAACTCACCCCCCATAAATATAAGTTTTTTACCCGGATGAGTCATCATATATCCATAAAAAAGCCTGAGATTGGCAAATTTATCACTATAATTACCTGACATTTTTTCTATTAATGAGCATTTTCCATGCACCACTTCATCATGGGAAAGAGGTAGCACATAATTCTCTGAAAATGCATATGTCATTGAGAATGTAAGGAGGTTATGATGCCATTTTCTGTGTATAGGATCCAATGACATAAACTTCAGCATATCGTTCATCCAACCCATATTCCACTTATAATTATAGCCAAGACCCCCCAAGTAAGTAGGTTTTGTCACCATAGGCCAAGCAGTAGATTCTTCAGCTATCATAAGGGTACTTGGGAAATCTTTAAATACCTTTTTATTGAGCTTTTGCATAAATTCTATTGCCTCTAAATTTTCATTACTTCCATAACAATTTGCAACCCACTCACCTGTTTTTTTCCCATAATCTAGATACAGCATAGAGGCAACGGCATCTACCCTAAGTCCATCTATATGGTATTTATCAAGCCAAAATATAGCATTAGATATGAGAAAATTTCTAACTTCACTCCTACCAAAGTCAAATATCAAAGTACCCCAATGCGGATGTTCTCCTCTACGAGGATCAGGATGTTCGTAGAGGGGCCCACCGTTAAAGCGGGCAAGTCCATGGGCATCCCTAGGAAAATGTGCAGGTACCCAATCAATTATCACACCAACATCATTGGCATGACATATATCTACAAAGTACATAAAATCTTCAGGAGTACCATATCTACTAGTTATACTATAATAACCTGTCACTTGATAACCCCAAGAACCATCATATGGATGTTCACACACAGGGAGAAGTTGAATATGGGTGTATCCCATATCCAATACATAGGGAATAAGCTCCTCAGCTAAATCCCTATATGTTAGATATCTATTATCTCTCTTCCTTCGCCAAGAGCCTATGTGCACCTCATATATATTTATTGGCATCTCATAGGACAGTATGCTGTCCTTTCTGTGATACCATTTATCATCTCCCCAACTATACCGATTTAGATCATATACAACAGATGCAGTATGAGGTCTAAGTTCACCATAAAAAGCATAAGGATCTGCCTTCAAAAATACACGTCCATCATAGGTCTCTATCTCATATTTATATCGCTCAAACTCCTTTGCTTCAGGAATAAATACTATCCATATCCATGAATCACCCATCCTCTCCATGGGAGCTCTACTACCATCCCATGTGTTAAAATCTCCTACTACTCTGATTTGTTTTACATCTGGACACCAGAGGGCAAACCGTACACCTTCATCTACTATATGGGCACCTAACATTCTATATGCATATGAGTCTATTCCCCTATGAAATAGGTGAATTTGATACTCACTTATACCTTTAGTATACCTAGCTTTTATTTTATAATGCAACCTATTTTGGCCTCCTAAATATTTGACTCTAAATAATATGGTTAAATTACATTAAAATAGTTATCTATTAAATCAACCAAATTTATACAAATTCTTATTTGAGCTTCCGCATCTTTTCTTGACCTCTAAATAATCCATGACGTTATCTGCTAATTTTAAACAGCTATTAAAATACTCAAAGTTAATGAAATTCATACTATCATGCAATTTTTTAACGCAACTCAATCCTTTTTAATATTGGCTAATCCTTAGTATCTACCAAAAAATAAAATGGGATACATATGTATCCCACTTTATTTTTACTTCTAAGGAGAAAATATATAATTTTGACCATCATTGTTATCCCAATTACCACTATCATCTCTAAATGCAACATTTAAATTGCCTGATTCTGTTATTGGTATATCTACTTCAAATTTGCCATTACCTTTAGATATCATTTCATACTCGCCTGTATTTATCCATCTCTCATTTGGTCCATATCCTATGTGGGCATATATTGTTTGGGCACCTTCTGCTGCAAGAATTCCTTCATATGTGAGCTGTATATTCTGCCCTTTTTGGGCATGGTAGGGCTCACAAAATATCCCATTTTTTGAGTATTTCACATTGATCACGGTCTGAAATCATCCTTTCATATTAGGATTATCACTATATATTCTAACCATCTATTTCATTAAATATGAGAGATGCCCCACATTTATTTAGCCAAAATTTATATTAATAATAGCATCCTTCATAATTGGGAGGTAAAATTTCTATTCCCGCTCTAGCTGAGCAAATCTTAAAAGTAGCTCATTGCTTCTATCTATAAACTCTGTCATCTCTTCTGGCTCTAGCGGCTCATGTCCAAGCATGGCAAGATCATATACCTGTCTGCATATTAGTTCTACATCTGCCTTATTGGCCTCATTGGCATTCAAAGCCGGCAGAAGTTTGATAAGGGCATTGTTATCATTTATGACCAATGTCTGCTCTTTCCCCTCAGGCATGGAGCCAAGATCTATCCCAAACTGTCTGCTAAAATCTTTTATACGCCTAGATTCCTCCGCAAGGAGCATTATCGCAGGAACAGAATCTGTTTTTAAAGATTCTACCTCTATCTTTATATCCTTATCATCTAGTGCCTTTTTAAATATTGTCTTAAGAACCTTTCTCTCTGTTTTGTCCAAACCTTTCTTGTCTGCCTTTACGCTATCTGCTATGTGGGAATCTATCCTATAGAATTTTACATCCCTATTTTGGTTTTCTAAAAACTGTATAAATGCATTATCTATAGGGCTATCCAAAATCACAGCATTCAAGCCTTGTTGTTTAAATAGATTTATATATTGGGCCTGCTGATTTATATCTGTGACATAATACACCTTACCCTTATGCCTATCCTCACTCTCTTTAAGATATTCCTCCAATGTAATATATCTATCATCTATTGTCTTATATATGATTACATCCTTTAACTGATCATAAAAACTATAATCCTGCATACAGCCATATTTTATAAATGGATTTATATCATCCCAATACTTATTATAATTCTCCCGCTCATTTTCATAGAGAGATATGAGTTTATCTGCCACTTTCTTAGTTATATGGCTAGATACCTTACGCACATATGGATCATTTTGAAGAAAACTTCTTGATACATTTAAAGGTAAATCAGGACAATCTATTACCCCTTTTAAAAGAAGTAGATATTCTGGTATAACTTCTTTTATATTGTCTGCAACAAAGACCTGATTACAATAAAGCTTTACTCTACCTTCTAATGTATCAAATTCATGTTTGATCCTAGGAAAGTATAAGATTCCCTTTAGATTAAATGGAAAATCAACATTTAAATGTATCCAAAATAATGGCTCATCAAAATCATGAAATACTTTTTTATAAAACTCTTTATACTCTTCATCTGTACACTCACTGGGTTTCTTGAGCCACAGAGGATTTGTATCATTTATGGGCTCCTTTTGCAATTCCTTTTCTTTTTCATCTGCATTGGCATCCTCAAGGTAGATCTCTATGGGAAGAAAAGCACAATACTTTTCTAATACCTCTCTAACCCTATAATAATCTAAGTATTCTTTACTATCCTCATTTATAAATAAGGTTACTGTTGTTCCACGTTCTGTTCTATCAGATGGCTCCATAGTGTATTCAATCCCACCATCGCAGCTCCAGCGAACAGCTTCAGCTCCTTCCTTATAGGACAGGGTATCTATCTGTACTAAGTCGGACACCATAAAGGCAGAATAGAAGCCCAATCCAAAATGACCTATTATCTCCCCTTCCTTATCCATCTTATCTTCATACTTTTGTATGAAATCTTTGGCACCGGAAAATGCCACTTGATTTATATATTTCTTTACTTCTTCTTCTGTCATACCTATACCATTATCAATGAATTTCAGGGTTCCTTCTTCTTTATCTACTATGATCTTTACATAATACTTTTCGTCCTCTTTTAAATCTGCCTCACCTATAGATACTAAACTTTGAAATTTCTTTATAGCATCACAACCATTGGACACTAACTCACGTATAAATATATCATTATCAGAATACAACCATTTTTTTATTATGGGAAGCATATCTTTAGTACTTACAGTTATATTACCCTTCTCCTTCTGCACAGAACATCCCTCCTCTGTTTAGTTTGCTATTTATAGCTAGTTTATATTGTATAATTATTTTATACCTTGTCAAGTAAGGCATTATGTAAAAATAAAATTCAAATATTATACATCATTATATCTACATAAAAAGTATTCTCTGTATGATATATCTCCATCTCACCCATATATTTATTGACTACTTTCTGCACATTATCTAAGCCTATACCTCGGTTTTCTTTGTCCTTGTGCCTAGTTTGAAACTTATTATTCTCATATATTACTTTACCATCAAATGTGTTACTTATACTTATAAAGAGTACATTTCTGTCAAAGTCTAAATCTATATCTATCTTCCTATTAGATTCTAGCATAGATGTAGCTTCAATAGCATTATCAAGAAGATTGCCTAATATGATACTAATGTCAAAGGAAGATATATTCATATATTCTGGTATTTTCAATTTCAAATCTACATCAATACCTCTATCCTTGGCCTCTTGTATCTTGTAATTTAGAATGCTGTCTACATCAATATTACCTGTCTTAGCATATTCATATTTATATTCAAATGAATCAGTAAGCTTTTTGATATAATCCAGTGCCTTTTCTTTGTCATTATTCTCTATTAGAGCTTGTAATACTACAATGTGATTACCTATATCATGAAGCAGCATCTTAATGTTCTCTTGAGATTTTTCCATGACTTCAAACTGTTTCAAATAGTAATTATTTTGTCGGCGTAATAATTCTGATTCTATTTTTTCCCTATATTCATTGGCCAATTCATCATATAGATAAAATACTAAGATATTAATAGAAAATAATATAATGACACTGATGAGTACATTTTCTTCTGAATAGATAGAATCAGATATTATAGTATATATAATAAACAAAGTACCCAGAGGTATAAAGAATACAGCAAACCAGTTTAAATTTGAAATATTGAATCCCGTCTTTATATTTCGCAATGCGCCGGCGATCAATACCACCACATATGAAATAATCTTAGTCGATATCAAACTTATGATTAAAAAACCCTCCGTAGATATGCTATTGCCAAACTTACTGGATAAAAGCCTCATCAATAAAAAAACAATACTCTCAACGCCCATCAATATAGTATATATGAGAATTATTGCTATAGATCTTATCTTTATCGTAGCTCTGTAGTTGAAAGATAATGCAAAAAACATCAATATATTGGATATCATTGTAATTATTGGCTCGTTGAATTTTAGATATATTATGCTTATAAGTATAAAATAACCTATATAAGATATAAATTCAATTTTTTTATTTACATCTGTCCTATCAAAGAAAATACACATAAATTTAAAGATTATAAATGTGCTGAAAATATTAGAGATAATATAAATATAATCATATAAACTTAATTCCAACATATTCAGTATCTCCTTTTTAACTTTATTTGCAGCTGCCTAACCCTTTTTCGATTACTTTGACTGATCGGCAAAATAACATCATTAGACATTGTAACCTGAGTATATTCAAATTTTATTATATACTCATACTTTACCAAGTAGGATTTATGTATCCTTATAAAATTTAAATTTGTTAACTGTTTCTCTACTGCGTCCAATTTCCCATAAAAAGTCATAATTCCATTTTGCGTAACTATATTTATTTTCCGTCCCTGACTCTCAAAATAAATAATATCTTTCACAGGAATCCTGTATGTGGTGTGGCCTATTTTATACTCAAAAAATTTATCATTTCTACTTAAAAACTTTATTACTCGTTTCATTGCCATATATACATCTTCATATGCCAGCGGCTTAATAATAAAATCAAAGGGTCTTACCTTAAACAGCTCCATGGCATAAGTTTCCTTGCCAGATATATAGATTATCTGTGTCGCTTCATTTGTCAACTCCTCCCTCAATCTCTGACCAAAGTCTATGCCGTCCATTTCCCCCATTTCTATATCTAAGAATATAATATCATAATATCCTCCCTCTACAATATATTGATATAACTCTTTACCAGAAGAAAAAACCTCTACAATAAAATTTTCAGCTAATCCGCTCTCTATTTCCTTTAAAATACTCCGTAGTTGCATACATACAACCTGTTCATCGTCACAAATTGCTATCTTAAACACGGCAATCACCTACTCCTATTATTGGTCAGCTCTCCCTAAAAGCTTGTAATATATCCTTTTAGATGTACCTTTTAAAAAGATATTAATACTATACAAGTAATAAAGTTTATAAAAAATAAGATACACCCTATATACATATTTTAACATAAATACCTATCTATTTCTAATGTTTTTGTAAATTATGTGTATAATATGTAAAAATGAAAATCCCGTAAATATAATAAAAAAATAAAGCCACTACCTCAATCGGTGATGACTTTATTCCCAGACTATTAAATATAAAATTATAATATTGTCTAAGAACGTAAATGCTCTTCCCTAAAATGTCCTATCAAATGTGCTAATCCTCCCAATATAAGCATAACACTAAGTGCAAAAAGTGATATTGCTATAGTCAATGCTGCAGTATAAACTTTTAATAACAAAAGTATTATAATTACGCATATTTCAACTATAAGTATAACCCTTGTCTTTTTCCCATATACTTTTACTTCTATTTCGTCTAGAGGTTTATTGCTGTCCTCCATGGGAGAAAGCCAAGCTATAATTCCACTTGCAATTCCAGTTAATATCATAATAGATACATTTGTGGCAGGAAAAAATTTAATCATCATAAGGACAGCTAAAGTCAATACTATGGATAATATATAACACTTTAATTGTGTCCTAGCATGATATCCCCCTGCGAATGATCGCAAGGGGATATATGCTACCATGAATACAATACTCTGCCATACCATACTAAGACAAAATCCTATTATAATAGTTGTTATAATATTCAAAATCATAATTAATCCTTGCTGCAACCCATATAGATATATTTCTCTATCCTCGGCTTTGATGGTTCCATTGGCAATAAGCCAGTCCACAATTTTGTGGGAAAACTTGGTTGCCATTAGAACTTACGTAATTTTTCTGCACCTTGTGGCAGCTCAGGTTGGTGGATCCAGCACATACAAGTTTGATTTACGTTCATTGCCGTGGTAGCTAATGCAAAGGATGCTATTAGCTCACGGAACTTCATAACCAATCTTTTCATGGCGTCTCCTCCTTTTTTATTTTTTCTATATATATATTAACATAAAATTCACAAAAAATGAACAAGTTGTAAAAAATTATATATATTTTTGTTAAAACTTACAGTTTTAGATTAAAAAACAGAAGTACTAGAGAAAAATTCTCTGCACTTCTGTTTTTGAAAAATAATATTAACAATCATTATTTACTCATTAAGACGCCTCTCTAGGGCTTCAAGCTGTCTTTCTAATTCTTTAGGCAATCTATCACCATATATCTTATAATATTCTTTTATAGATTCTACTTCTTTTAGCCATTCATCTCTTTCAACCTTAAGCAGCTCTTTCATAGTATCATCACTTATATCGAGTCCATCGGTGTCAATAGCATCATAAGTAGGCATATATCCTATAGGAGTCTTAACTGCTTTTCCTTCACCAGAGACCCTTTCACAGATCCATTTTAGTACTCGACTATTTTCGCCAAATCCAGGCCAAAGCCAATTTCCATCTTTATCCTTTCGGAACCAATTAACATAAAAGAATTTAGGCAACTTATCAGGACTTGTCTTCTGTCCTATATCTAGCCAATGTTGGAGGTAATCTCCCATATGATAGCCACAGAATGGAAGCATGGCAAATGGATCACGACGCACTTTACCAATATCATCAGATATAGTAGCTGCCGTAATTTCAGATCCCATTATAGAACCCATGAATACTCCATGTGCCCAATCAAAGCTCTCATGTACTAATGGAATTGTACTTGGACGTCGTCCACCAATTAATATTGCAGATATGGGAACACCTGCAGGGTCTTCCCACTCAGGAGCTATTGAGGGACATTGTTTTGCAGGGGCTGTAAAACGGGCATTAGGATGCGATGCAGGCTCTTTACTGTCAGGAGTCCAGTCTCTACCACGCCAATCAATTAAATGTTCTGGCGGTTCATAACCAATACCCTCCCACCAAACATCACCATCATCAGTCAACGCAACATTTGTATAAATAGTATTTTTTTCTATTGTACGCATTGCATTTGGATTGGAGTCCATAGAAGTACCTGGAGCAACACCAAAGAAACCAGCTTCAGGATTGATAGCATATAGACGTCCATCTTCACCGAATTTCAACCACGCAATATCGTCACCTATTGTCTCTACCTTCCAACCAGGAATAGTAGGTATTAACATAGCAAGATTAGTCTTACCACATGCACTTGGGAAAGCGCCGGTGATATATTTAACATTCCCTTTTGGATCTGTAATCTTAAGAATAAGCATATGTTCTGCTAACCAACCTTCATCTCTAGCTAAAACAGATGCAATACGAAGTGCAAAACATTTTTTCCCTAAAAGAGCATTTCCACCATAACCAGAACCATATGACCATATTGCCCTCTCCTCTGGAAAATGACTTATATATTTCTTCTCCATAGGTGCACAAGGCCAAGTAGAGTCCTCTTCCCCTTCTTCTAATGGGGCACCTACTGAATGTAGACAAGGCACAAACTCTCCATCGCCAAGAACATCAAGTACTTCTTTACCCATGCGAGTCATGATACGCATATTTACTACGACATATGGGCTATCGGTTAGTTGTACTCCTATTTTAGACGCCGGAGAACCTACCGGTCCCATTGAAAAGGGAATTACATACATTGTTCTGCCCTTCATACAGCCCTTATATAGTTCTTTCATAGTATCTTTTAATTCTACAGGATCAATCCAGTTATTTGTTGGACCTGCATCTTCTTGTTTTTTAGAGGCAATAAAAGTTCTGTCTTCAACGCGGGCAACATCAGAAGGATCACTGCGAAAAAGATAGCATCCTGGTTTCTTTTCAGAATTTAGCTTTATAGCCATGCCGCTATCGGTCATCTCTTGTAAAAGTCGATCATTTTCTTCTTGTGAACCATCACACCAATAGATTTCATCAGGTTGACACATATCTGCCATTTCTTTTACCCAATCTAATAGCTTTTTATTAGTAGTCATAAAATTACTCCTTTACATTTTTATTTTATATTATATTGATAAACTGCCACAAAAATAAATTTGTTATTCTAAACAACTCATCAATTTTTATGCTATTTAAAATTCCATTATTTCGCATACTATGGTAACATAAAAATATAAAGTTTGTCTATATAA
>DGES01000088.1:4962-5394 GCA_002386065.1 Firmicutes bacterium UBA3920 | reverse complement strand
AGATGTGTATAAGAGACAGACATAAGATAACATGGTATAATTATAGGACATAAAATGTATATACAAAAGATATGTAAAAATGTTGCAAGTTTACAGCTAAAGACAATTTAGTTTTAAAGAGTATAAAATTTTATGTAAAGGAAGGGAGATAAAAAGTGAGGAATAAAAAATTATGGTCGCTAATAATGGTTATTGCTTTATTATCTGCGACCTTAATAGGTTGTGGTGGGGAAGCGAAAAAAGAGGGTCAATATATAGTAACAAGAATGCCAGTTGAACCTCAAGCCATTGATCCTTCCCGAAGTAGTGATTTGTATTCGTCAGACATTTTAAACGAGATCACAGAAGGTTTAGTAAGGCTGGAACAAGATGAAAACGGAGGAGATATTATAAAACCAGCTGGTGCTGAAGATTGGGATGTAAGCGATGACG
>DGES01000088.1:0-4709 GCA_002386065.1 Firmicutes bacterium UBA3920 | reverse complement strand
TGTAACAGTGGAGAAAAAGAAATAGATGAATTAGGCGTCAAGGCTCTAGATGAAAAAACATTGGAAATAACGTTAGAAGGTCCCTGTGCATATTTTGAAAAACTATTGGCCTTTAAAACCATGTATCCTCAAAGGAAGGATCTTGTAGAGGAATGGGGCGATAAGGCAGGAAGCGAAGCTGAATACACTATATCTTGTGGACCTTTTAAATTAGAAAAATGGACCCACAAAAGTGAGCTTGTATTAGTAAAAAATGAAAATTACTGGGATGCTGATAAAGTAAAATTAGATAAGGTAACATATAAAATTGTAGAAGATCCCAATACTGCAAGTAATATGCTTTCTAACGGGCAATTAGACATATGTGCAGTTAGTAAACCGGAATGGCTTGAAAAATTTAAGCAGAGAGATGATATGACATATGTCAGCGAATTCGAACCATCTGTTGCATATCAATTCTTCAACCAAGAAGTTGAATTGTTTAGCAACGCAAATATAAGAAAAGCTTTTGCTTTAGCTGTAGATAAGGAAGAATTAGTAGATGTTTTATATTATGGAATAGGTGAACCGGCCTACGGATGGATACCGCCAGTAATGAAAGTAGGCGATAAAACCTATAGAGATGTGGTTGAGGAACCGCTGAAGAAGTTACAAGAAGAAAATCCTGATCCAAAAGAATTATTAATAAAGGGGCTAGAAGAACTTGGAATGGATCCAGATCCTAGCAAGATAACGATTAACATGTTAGAAGGTGGTACGGATCCTGAAACTAGAAGATTTGCCGAATATTACCAGCAAGCATATGAAACGGCCCTTGGTGTAAATATTAAAGCTGAGTATGTAGATTGGCCAGTATTTTTAGATAGAGTACAAAACATGGACTACGAATTAGCAGGTATGGGTTGGATGGGAGATTATGATGATCCAATGACATTTATGGATATGTGGATGACTGGTTCAGAAATGTCTAATACTGGATGGTCAAATAAAGAATATGATGAGTTAATCAAAAAAGCGCAAGAGAGTCTAGATGAAGAAGAGAGATTGGAATGCTTTAAGCGAGCAGAAGAGATATTACTATATGAGGATGCAGTTATTGCTCCTGTTATATATAGAAAATCAAGTAGATTCCAATATAATTATGTAAAGGATACAATGAAGCCCTTATTTGGTTCTGGAATAGAATTTAAGTATGCATATACTCAAGATAGGAAATAATAAGAATAAAAGCGATAAAAGATTTAAATTATAATAAGGGATTTATAAAACAATTTATACGACTATGCGCATAGTCGTATAAATTGTTTTATGCTATACTTTTCAGATGATGGAGGTAAGAATATGCTAAAATATATTCTAAAGAGGGTTCTCTATATGGTATTAACATTATGGATTGTTATTACCATTACATTCTTTTTAATACATGCAATACCAGGAAATCCCTTAGCATCATTAGCTAGGAACTTACCACCTCAGGTAAGAGCTAATTATTATGCTAAATATGGACTAGACAAAAGCGTTCCACAACAATATGTGATGTTTTTAAAAAATCTTTTCCATGGAGATTTGGGAGAGTCGTTGAAATTTCCTGGTAGAAGTGTGACTGACATTATATCGGAACATGCTCCAATATCTGCTAGATTAGGGATTCAGGCTATCCTTATAGGTGTGATTGTTGGGATAGTCCTCGGAATAATTGCTGGTTTTAAGAGAAATAGATGGCCAGATCATTTAGTAATGTTTGTAGCGATATTAGGAGTTTGTTTGCCTAGTTTTGTATTAGCGGCTTTATTACAATATATACTAAGTGTTAAAATTGAATTATTTCCCACTGCTGGATGGGGAACTGGGAAATATACAGTGCTGCCTACTATAGCATTATGTTTTGGATCTATAGCAACTTATGCTAGATATATGAGGTCTAGTGTGCTTGATGTAATAAATCAAGACTATATTTTGACGGCGAAGGCTAAAGGTATTTCAAATTTTAGTCTAATATGGAAACATGTTATAAGAAATGCTATAATTCCAGCTATAACTATATTACCACCTCAGATAGCAGGAATATTTGGAGGTTCTTTTGTTATAGAAAGCATATTTGCTATTCCTGGCTTAGGTTCGAATTTAGTTGATGCAGTTAATAACAGGGATTATACTGTAATTATGGGATTGACTATATTTTATTGTGCATTATATATAATATCACTATTAGTAGTGGATATTTTATATGGTGTAGTCGATCCAAGAGTGAGGGTTTCTGAGGATACTACAGAGTAAAAAACATACAGAAGATTGGAGGATGGCTGATGACGGAAGCGACAATAGATGAGAAATTTAAAATTATTGGATGTGAAGATTCTGATAGCGAAAAAATAGCAAGGCCTACTATGACATATTGGCAAGATGCTTGGCGACGATTAAAATCCAATAGAGCAGCGATGATTTCTATAGTAATATTGGCAATATTAATAATTATGACAATAATAGGTCCTCATTTAACTCCATATTCCCATGAAGAGATGATTGCAGAAGAAAGAAATATGGGTCCAAGTACGAAACATTGGTTTGGAACAGATGAATTAGGGAGAGATATTTTTACTAGGGTGTGGAAAGGTGGACGTGTATCCATACTCATTGGTGTAATAGGAGCGCTTGTAGCATCGGTTGTAGGCTGTATCTACGGAGGAATTGCTGCTTATTTTGGTGGAATTGTGGATGATATAATGATGAGGATAGTAGAAATATTGGTAAGTATACCATATTTGATAGTGGTTATTTTAATTTCAGTGCTGACAAAAAGCAAAGGTATGGGCTCTGTACTTCTTGCCCTTTGTATTACTGGATGGTGCGGGACAGCTAGACTTGTAAGAGGACAAATACTACAATTAAAGAAAAAAGAATTTGTAATGGCTGCGAAGGCATTGGGCGTTAGCAGTTGGAAGATAATAACAAAGCATTTGATTCCTAATACTCTCGGTATAATTATTGTATCTATTACTTTTGATATTCCTGGTTTTATATTTTCAGAAGCTTTTTTGAGCTATATAGGTTTAGGAGTTCAATCACCAGATACTAGCTGGGGTGCTATGGCATCTGCAGCCCAAAATAACTTACTATTTTATCCGTACCAATTATTTTTCCCTGCTCTCATGATAGCTTTAACTATGCTAACTTTTTCACTACTAGGCGATGGATTAAGGGATGCCCTAGATCCACGACTAAGACAGTAAGGAGAATGTGAAATGAATAGAATATTAGAAGTAAAAAATTTAGCGGTATCTTTTCATACTTATGCAGGTGAAGTTAAAGCTGTACGCGGAGTAAATTTTTATTTAGATAGAGGGGAAGCGTTAGCACTTGTTGGAGAATCGGGATGTGGAAAAACTGTAACAGCTAAATCTTTAATGCGTTTAAATCCGATTCCTCCAGCAGAAATAAAAGAAGGTTCTTCGATAAAATATAATGGCAAAGAAGTACTAGATATGTCAAAAGAAGAAATAAGAGCCTTCAGAGGTGCAGAAGTTGGCATGATTTTTCAAGATCCAATGACATCATTGAACCCTACAATGAAAATTGGAGATCAAATAGCAGAGAGTTTAATTACTCATATGAATCTTAATAAAAAGGATGCATTAGATAAAGCTGTTCAAATGCTAGAGAGAGTTGACATACCAAAACCAGAAGAGAGGATTAATAGCTATCCCCATGAATTTTCAGGTGGGATGAGACAGAGAGTAATGATAGCAATAGCCCTTGCTTGTAATCCAAGGATACTCATAGCAGATGAACCTACTACGGCTCTTGATGTTACTATACAGGCACAAGTTTTAGAGCTGTTAAAAGAGCTCCAAAGTGAGATGAATACATCTATAATTTTAGTTACTCATGACTTAGGGGTCGTGGCAAATTTTGCTGATAGAATACATGTTATGTATGCAGGAAAGATAGTAGAAAAGGGTACAACTAGAGAAATTTTTTATGAAGGTGAACATCCTTATACATGGGCACTGTTGAGTTCTGTTCCAGATTTATATGAAGAAAACAGAAAAAAGCTATATTCACTAGCAGGTACACCCCCAGATTTATTATTGCCATTAGACGGTTGTCCATTTGCGTCTAGATGCAGATATTGTATGCAAATATGTAAGGAAAAAATGCCTCCCAAAACGGAGTTGAGCGAAAGTCATAGTGTATCGTGTTGGTTAAAGCATCCTTCGGCACCAAAGGTTGAAAAACCGCATATTTTAAGGAGGGATGTATAATGGCGAATTTACATGAAGAATTAATTCGAGTTGATAATCTTAAAAAATATTTTAAAGTTGATAGAAAATCCATATTGAAAGCAGTAGATGGAGTTAGCTTTTCCATAAATAGGGGAGAAACTTTGGGTTTAGTAGGAGAATCAGGTTGTGGAAAGAGCACTTGTGGTAGAACTATTGTTGGATTATATAATGCGACGGATGGTTCTGTATTATATGATGGAAAAAATGTTCATGAACTTGGAAAAGATGAGCAATTAACTTTTAAGAAAAACGCTCAATATATATTTCAAGATCCTTATGCTTCGTTAGATCCTAGAATGACAATAGGGGATATTATAGGAGAAGGTATGGATGTTCATCGAATGTATCTTACTGAAAAAGAACGTACTAAAAAAATTCATGATTTGTTAGAGCTTGTCGGTTTAAATCCCGAACATGCAGTAAGAT
>DGES01000003.1:3607-4959 GCA_002386065.1 Firmicutes bacterium UBA3920 | reverse complement strand
CATCTCAATATGCATATATTACCGGATATAAATTTTTATATAAAGGTTAAATTAATAACAGAATATCTATAGGAGGTGATATAATATGCCAGCAAACAGAAAAAGTAATAAAGCTCTAGTTCCTGAGGCGAGGCAGGCCCTTGATACGATGAAGTATGAGGTTGCAAATCAGTTAGGTATAAATCTCAAACAAGGTTATAATGGTGATTTGACTGCAAGAGAGGCAGGATATATTGGAGGATATATGGTAAAGCGTATGATACAGGATGTTCAAAATCAGATGAGTGGACAGCCTATAAATCCGCAACAGCCAGGTCGATAACAGGGATAGTGTAAGTTCAAAATAGTGAAAAGAGGCTATCCATTAAGTTAGTCAATGATGAAGCTAACTAATTATAATATATAAAAAGAAGACGGTCAGTAGTGGTCGTCTTCTTTTTAGCGAATTGACATCCTTCTACGTATTTGATAAAATATGCTAAAATCCACATTCAATATATTTAAAACTATCAAAACCATATTTTTAAAAACTACAATTCTAATAACCCATTCCAAGAGATATGTTGTTTCACTATGTATGAGATTTGTAGGGATATGGGTTAATTTAGTGGAAAATTTAAATGGATAGAGAGTCCATCTAAATTTTAATATTAAAATACAAGGGAAGGTGTGTCATGTATGTCAAACGAAAAGAAAAATGTAATCTTAGCCCAGTCTGGCGGACCTACGGCAGTTATAAATTCTAGTATTGTAGGTGCATTTGATTGTGCAGTAGTTTCATCTAAAGTGGATAGGGTATACGGTGCAAAAAATGGTATTGTAGGTGTATTACAGGAAGAACTCATAGATCTTACAGCGCAGCATAGAGAGACAATAGAGGGGCTTAAATATACTCCTTCATCGGCGTTGGGTTCATGCAGATATAAATTGGATAAGAATTTAGATAGCTCTGTATATGATCGGATATTTGAAGTGTTCGATGCTCATAATGTGGGGTATTTCTTTTATAATGGTGGAAATGATTCAATGGATACAGCACTTAAACTTTCCCAATATGCCGACAGGATTGGCTATCCTATAAATATAATGGGTATTCCAAAGACAGTAGATAATGATCTGTGCGGGACTGATCATTGTCCTGGTTTTGGCAGTGCTGCTAAATACATAAATACATCCCTAGTAGAGCTTTCCTATGATATAAATGTATATACATCAGGTACAGTGTTATTGTATGAGGCAATGGGTAGACATGCAGGATGGCTTGCAGCATCGGCGGCTCTATCAAGTTTAGAGATATATGATGGAACGGTATTAATATATATGCCGGAGGTTCCATTTGACAAAGATACATT
>DGES01000003.1:2876-3372 GCA_002386065.1 Firmicutes bacterium UBA3920 | reverse complement strand
GCATCTAAGACTGATATCGAAGAGGCATATTGGATGGGTTATAAGGCAGTAGAGTTTGCCCTCGAAGGAAATACGGCATATATGCCTGCAATAAAGCGATTGTCCAACAATCCATATTCATGGCAACCTACTTTTGTTCCCCTTCATGAGGTTGCAAATCATGAAAAGATATTTCCTGCAGATTGGATAGCTCCCTCAGGCAATTTTGTTACACAAGAGGCAATAGAATATGTAAAGCCCCTTGTTCAAGGAGAGGTATATATTCCTACACGAAATGGATTGCCTAGATACTATAAACTAGATAAGACAATTATTCCTCAAAAATTAGGGAAGTATAAAGTAGATTAGATGATAGCTCATTTATGTTGCAGACTTAGTAAAAAAAGCAAGAACAGGCTATATATTTACCATATTTCAGGAAATAGAATGAGTGTGGCAGATAAAACTTTAATGCAAAGTTTTTTGAGTGTCATTACCTAATATTTACACGGTAAAT
>DGES01000003.1:1172-2615 GCA_002386065.1 Firmicutes bacterium UBA3920 | reverse complement strand
ACACACTGCTTATAGAGAAACGAAAACTAGGTGGCGTCTGTCTAAATGAGGGTTGTATACCCTCTAAGACCTTTTTAAATTCAGCGAAGCTATATGACTATGCGAGATTTAGTGAGAAGTATGGAATTATCACAGAAGGTGCATATCTAGATCATGGAAAAGTCATAAAGAGGAAAAATAAGGTGGTAAGGACCCTTGTTGCTGGTGTAAAGATGCAGCTCAAGCAGGTGGGGGTTACCATAATTGACGGTATAGGCTATATAGAGGGTAAGGATGAGCAAGGTTTTAAGGTGAGTGTAGAAGATAATGTCTATGTGGGAAGGAATCTTCTTATTGCTACTGGTTCAGAGGCATTTATACCTCCCATTGGGGGAATCGACGATGCATTGAATGAAGGGTATGCCCTTACCAATAGGGAGATATTTGATTTAAAAGAGGTGCCTAAATCTTTTGTAGTAATAGGTGGAGGAGCAGTGGGACTTGAAATGGCCTCTTATTTCAATTCAGCTGGTAGTAATGTAGTAGTTATAGAGATGCTCGATCATATTGCAGGTAATACAGATAGGGATATATCCAATATACTCATGAAAAATTATCAAAAAAAGGGTGTAGAGTTTATTCTGTCATCAAAAGTTGTAGGCATTGATAGAGGTAAAGTAATATATGAAAAGGAAGGGAAAACTTTTGAGATAGAGGCAGAAAAGATACTTGTAAGTGTAGGACGAAGGCCTTTTATACAGGGACTAGGGATTGAAAATATTGGTGTACAGGTAGATAATGATGCCATTGTGGTGGATAAACATGGCAGAACTAACATACCTAGAGTATATGCCGCCGGCGATGTAAATGGCCATTTAATGTTGGCACATGCAGCTTATAGAGAGGCAGAGGTATGTATAAACGATATACTAGGTAAGGACGACATAATGCGTTATAATACAGTTTCATCTGTCATATATACAAATCCTGAAGTGGCAGTGGTTGGTGAGACAGAAGAGAGTGCCATACAAAAAGGTATAGAATATGATATCGTAGAGTTACCAATGAACTATAGTGGGAGATATGTGGCCGAAAATGAGCGGGGTGATGGTATTTGTAAGATATTAGTAGAAAAGGAACATAAAAAGCTAATAGGTGTACATATGATAGGTAGTTATGTATCTGAAATAATATATGGTGCAGCTGCTATGATGGAGGCGGAAATGGGGGTAGAGGATATAAAAAAGATCGTGTTCCCCCATCCCACTGTTTCGGAAATTTTAAGGGAAGGAATTTTTAGGTTTTAGAGTTTAACTAGAAACATATGGATATGAGGTTATCCAGAGATATATTGGCAAAATATTCATCTAAGGGATATGAAGAGAGGACTTCTCTTATATCCCTTTCATTATGACGTGTGCCGATTAATGCATTTTCTATATCCTGTACATCCCTTTTGCCAAA
>DGES01000003.1:717-917 GCA_002386065.1 Firmicutes bacterium UBA3920 | reverse complement strand
GTTCCTCCGGCAAAACGGGCTTGTTTTGTAAAGTCATACTTTGGTGAATAACCATAATTCCACTCCCATGTTGCATATTTTTCTTTGACCATCTTATTTACATTTGATATATCTTCGCTGGTTAAGATATATTTATGTCCACCATATGTTTCCATGACATGGGACATTACAGTTTTTTTAAAATAGTCTATAGATATATC
>DGES01000003.1:0-456 GCA_002386065.1 Firmicutes bacterium UBA3920 | reverse complement strand
ATGGGACACGTTAGAAGAAAATAACAATGTACCATGGTGTAGTATCCGATCTCTATATATGTACTGGGAATTTCCAGAAAATTTTCGTCCAGCTATTGTAAGATCATTTCTTCCTGAGAGCTTGGCTTCTATGCCTAATTTTTTAAGCACATCTATTATAGGTTGGGTATATTTTTTGAAGTTAGTAAAGCTATCACTGCTATTTGGCATTATAAAAGTGAAATTTATATTGCCTGGGTCATGGAATACAGCGCCGCCGCCAGATAATCGTCTAACCACAGGAATATTATGTTCTTTTACATATTCTATGTTTATCTCAGCAAGTGTATTTTGATTTTTGCCTACTATTATGGCAGGATTATTTATCCACAGCATAAATATATCCTCTGCAAAGTTTGTAAGCAGATATTCTTCAAGTGCTAGATTAAAGTATGGATTTTTATTGGTATTATCAAT
>DGES01000074.1:3106-4232 GCA_002386065.1 Firmicutes bacterium UBA3920 | reverse complement strand
CTCTGGCTGTGTTCCCTCTGAACTGCAACCAGCTAATAAAAGAGTACCAAATAATATAACTATTAAAATCATACTTATGCGTCTTACTGATTTGCTACCCATTTTCTCAACTCCTCCAATAAATTTTCATTCTTAGCTTTGCTTTGAACCATTCTACCTCTAAGTACTATTGAATGGCATTAAGATATAAATCCCCCCTTAGTAGTAAATTAAATGTATATTATTACAAAGTGGAGTCGCGCTCCACTAATTTTGTATCTACTACATAGTGGTTAGTGGGCATATCCTTTTTCTCTAACTTATCTATGAGTAACTTTGCAGCATACATCCCTAATTTTTCAGCATTTATATCTACCGACGTAAGACTCGGCGTCTGGTACTCTGCAAGATAAGTATTATTAAATCCTGTCAAAGCTATTCCCTCTAACTTTTTTTCCTGTATAGCCAAGTTTGCACCAAATGCCAATAAATCATCAGTTGTGGCCACTGCACTAGGTATATTATAGTTCAATATATCCATCATGGCCTCATAACCACATTCACGGGAGAACTCTTTTGTACATCTTATCTTTCCTTTATCTTCAGGAAGTCCATGGGTTCTAAGGGCCTTTCTATATCCATCAAGTCTATCTCGAGTAACATATAGATTGGCTGGACCACCTATGAATGCAATATCCTTATGTCCTTTTCTTATTAGATAATCTACAACATTATACATAGCCTGAAAGTTATCATTATCAACCCATAACGTATCCCTTGGATCTTCCGGCCTACCTATGAGGACAAATGGATGCTGAGTTTTCTTTAAATAGGATATACACTTATCATCTTTTCTGGATGTCAAGAGGATAGTCCCTTCTACCAATCTACCCCTTATATAATGCTTTATAAACTTTAATTCTTCTTCCTCATTTTTACTAAACGCATACATTATGTAGTAACCTCTATTTTGAGCATGTATGCTTATACCCTTCATCGCCTGCATAAAAAATGGATTCTCAAACAGATCATCTTCTGCATTTGGCAGTATAAGGCCTAGTATTTTAGTAGAATTACTTGCAAGACTTCTAGCTATCATATTGGGCTCATATTTTAGCTCTTTCATAGCCTTATAAACTTTTTCTTT
>DGES01000074.1:0-2884 GCA_002386065.1 Firmicutes bacterium UBA3920 | reverse complement strand
AAGATATAACTTCCCTCTCCAATAATATTTCAAGTACCAATATATACATGGCATGAGACCAAGTCAGCGGAACAATCCAATCAGGTTTACCTGTATTTCTATGGATCTGCTCAGGAAACAAAACCATATCAGTAACATGTTCTATTCCCCAATTAAAAAGTTCTTTGGCCCTATCAAACTCATCTATCAATGTGTAGTAGTATGCTAACCAGAAAGTAGTTAAAATCCAAGGGTTACCTCCTCTATAGATATCATCTTCGTATCTCTTTATGCCACCTATTTTAGGACTCAACAATCTTTCATATATGGTCTGAGCAGTAGATATCGCTCTTTCATCGTAGGGGTCTATGACCTCAAATGGATATACCAAGCCTATTAAAGATATATCTACGACTGTATCTTTATAATTTTTCCCTTGTTCTTGGTCAGACCTTATCCCCCTTAAAAAACAATTTCTGTCGCTATCCCAGCACCACTTTTCAATGCTCCTTTTTATATTTGACGCATTTGTCTGCCATTTCTTGGCTAAATCATCAAAACCCAATTCCTTAGCAGTTTTAGATGCCCCAGTCAAACCACCATATACAGCGGCTGCAGAATAAGTGTGCTGACCTACACGTTCCTCCCATAAATCATAAGATTCCAAAGGCAATCCTGTAATTTCATCTATATATGATATTAGAAACTGTGCCCCCTTCTCTATACTAGGCCACATATGAGATAAGAACGCCCTATCTTTTGTAACTTTATAGTGCTCCCATGCGCCCCATAATATAGAACCTGTTTCATCTATTTGCAGTCCCCAATTCGGTGCAATGCTACCATCTATATAATGCCTTTGAGACCAAGAACCATCGGCATTTTGAGCTATTACTGCCCATTTATAGAAGCGCTCCACCAATTCTGGATAACCAGCCGTATCGATGGCACAGGTTATATATGCAGCATCCCTACCCCAGCAAAAGCCATACCCTCCACAATGGCGAAAATCTTCGTCTGCTTCAGGGGCCGCCAGTATGCCACCAAGTTCCCTATGACTAAGAAGATGAAATACCATTATAGATCTAAGATACAGTGTTTTAAGCTTTTTATCCCCTATATTAAATTGGGTCGAATCTTTATATATCTCCTGCCAGTAATTATATGTCTCATCTTGAAGCTTTTCTGTGTTCTCTTTTCTTATATGTTCTATTGCCATATACATTTTATCTATAGACGTCTCAGCCAATAGGTATATATCATTGCTTACATAGTCGCCACCAGCTATATGGCCTAAATCCCACATCAAAGCTCCTTCTGACTCCATCTCTTGCGTATTCCCATTGAGACACTGTTTCCTTATATTGTCCTTTACAGAACCTCCACACTGGAATTCAGTTATACTGCAACTACTGCATATTCCTATAACTGTATTGCTCCTATAGTGCAAGATAGCATCTACCTTTTTTGCATATTCTACGGTGTTATATCGCGTCTTCTCGTCTATATGGAAATTGGAGTATTGCCATAGTTTCACCTTCATGGGTTCTAACGACTCATTATTGATCTTTAGTCTCCTTATAAGGCAGTCCCTATCAGGAAGTATAAAATCTATAACCTCCCAACTTATGGGCAATACCTTATGCTTACCTTGAGTCAATACTATAGGTACATCATCTAGATAACTTTGCGTGTAATTCCATTCATATGGGTCATTAAACCAAAGTATATTATTATGTCCTTCTAAAGTTATAGCAAAATTCCATTCTCCTAACTGCTGAAACACATCCATCCTAGGCCACCATAATCTCTGTATCTGTCCATTATTTGTCATACTGGCTAACATCTTTCTATTGCCTATTATTGCATCTATTATATATGGTTTCTTATTGTGCAATCACCTTCACCTCTCGTACCTATCTAAATATATTACCTCATATCCATATGGATCTAATCTAATATTATGTTGCCTATTTTTATCTATAAATACATCTATCTTTGCTGGACTATTACTGACATTAAATGCTATAAGTAATTCTTCTGACTCCGTATATCGCTTCATAACCAATTGAGATTCTTGGGCATATATAAATCTGCAATGTCCTCTTCTTAGAGCTCTATAGCGTTTCCTAAGGGCTATACATTTTTTATAAAAATTCAATATATCCCTATCTTGACTATTCTCATCCCATATCATAGGACGCCTGCAATCAGGATCGTCTAAGCCTTCCATACCAACTTCATCCCCATAATAGATGCACGGCACCCCTATATATGTCATCTGAAATAATACTGCCAATTTAAATAGTTCTTTATTGCCCTGACACTGGGTGAGTAATCTCTTGGTATCATGGCTATCTAAAATATTCAAAAGTACTTGATTGGTCTGATGGGGATAACGGAACATAAATTTATTTAAAAGATTTGTGAATTCCCTTGCATCTATAGAACGCTTACAAAAGAATTCTATTGCTGTATTGGTAAATGGATAATTCATCACACCATCAAACTGATCTCCTTGAAGAAGCCATGGACCTGCGTCATGCCATACTTCGCCTAGTATATATGCATCTGGTTTTACAGCCTTTACTACCTGCCTAAATTCTCGCCAAAATGCATGATCAACCTCGTTTGCAACATCCAACCTCCAACCATCTATATCTGTTTCTCGTATCCAAAATTCAGCCACATCTAATAGATACCTCTTGACTTCAGGATTTTCAGTATTTAACTTAGGCATATGGTATTCAAAAGCAAATGTATCATAATTGGGTCTGGGTTTTTTCTTAATTGGATACCCGTGTATATGAAACCAATCCCAATATTTCGAATCAGGCCCTTTTTTCAATACATCCTGAAATGGTGGAAAATAATAACCGCTATGATTAAATACTGCATCTAATAT
>DGES01000054.1 GCA_002386065.1 Firmicutes bacterium UBA3920 | reverse complement strand
GGTGATAGGATAGCAGAGGCTATATTAAATGAAAGTGCCCATGAACTCGCATTATTGGCTATGGCTGTATTGAATAATCTAGATTTTGATGGTGATGTGGATCTTGTAGCGAATGGTAGTGTACTGCTTAAAAATGAATATATATTGAACTCTTTTTGTAGATATGTAGAGACCAATCATGCGAATGTGAATATTAAAAGGTTAAATAGGGATGCAGCCTATGGGGCAGCGGAGATAGCTTTGAGGTCATTGTAATAATTCAGATACAATACCAAAATATTTAATAACAATGACTCATTTCAGCGATTGATATTAAATATTATTAGTTATTTATGAAATTGAAGGAGATGGTGAGATATGCCGGATATGTTAGTAAAATTATATGAATTAGATGACAATAAGGCAAATATTGAAGAATTAGAGAGACAAGGTATTTATATAAAACGGGTATTGGCACCAGATAAATTTAGGGTAGTAGAATATGTAAAAAATACATTTGGTGATAGTTGGGCTAGTGAATGTGATGTGGCGATATCGAGGGATCCAATATCGTGTTTTATAGCGGTAAAAGACAAGGAGGTCATTGGATTTGCATGTTATGATACGACCTGTAAGAGTTTTTTTGGTCCCATAGGGATAGATAAGGAATTTAGAGGTTTTGGTATTGGAAAGGTATTGACTTTAGAATGCTTAAATGCTATGTGGCATGAGGGGTATGCATATGCCATAATAGGTGGTGCAAATGAGGCCATACCTTTTTATGAAAAAGTAGCCAATGCTAAAGTCATAGAAGATTCTGTACCTGGTATATATAGCCGTATGATAAATAAATAAAAAGGGCTGTAGATAAATAGATAACTAGGCAAAAACAGTATGGATAAGTGTATTCATGCTGTTTTTTTGTGTCTGCCATATGATAGTTATATGGTAGAAATTAGAAATAAGCAAATACAAGAAAAGGCTATCGGAAACTTCCAATAGCCTAATTCTTGATGTTCTCTTTATGAGAGTAGTAGATAAATAATTATCTACATTAATACCGATTTATGTTACATATTTTCACGAGTAACGTTATCGGCTTGTGGTCCACGGTCACCTTCTACTATGTCAAAGGAGACTTCTTCACCTTCGTTTAAAGTTTTGAAGCCTTCACCTTGGATTGCAGAGTAATGTACAAATACATCTCCACCTTCGTCAGACTCGATGAAACCATAACCTTTTTCTGGACTAAACCATTTAACTTTTCCTTGCATTCTGGAACCTCCATTTAAAAATGATTGATCAAAAAGTTCAAAACCCAAATTCTCTTGACCAATCCCCTTAGATTAAAAGTCAAAAATACATTTGCGTTTGAAACTCTTTAATTACATTAATATCATAACATAGGTTTTGCTTGTTGTAAAGCCGTTTTGCAAATTAAACTTAAATATATTAATAATCTTTGTGACTGTTACAGAATTCAAGGCTTTTGGACATCTCTATTTTTGAGTTAATTCAGTAATAGTATATGGCATCTATAAACACAAATGAATAAATACTCTAAAGTGGTCTGTGTCACATATATTTGACTTTTCTACAGAAAGTTACAGTCTTAAAAGAAATATGTAATTGAATTTAGTATGTAATTTATGGTATTATAAAGACTACAGCAGTTATGAAAAGGAGAGAAAACATGCTTATATTGCACTGCCTGTGGATAGACGGCGATTTTTTTATATGGGGCGAGGATGACAAGACACCTCTATCCATTAAGTCGAGGGGACGTCCTCCCAAGGATACAAGTAAATATGAATTCCCATATCTATCAGATATTCAAGCATTGACATCCATATTAAAGCTCTTCTACAATACTTATGAACAAAGGGAGGCATATATTAGGCTCATAGCGCCTACTGGAAAGTATTTGCCTACTAATTCTCCCATATTTTCTAATGAATTTGAAGACAAGCCATATCGTCTATCTGCGTGGAAGGTAAAGGGCATAAAAGTGCCTGTTTACATATTTATAGAAGGTATAGCTTCTAGGACAGAATCGGAGATAGACAGCATATTACCTGAGGAGGTCTATTTGGCAGACGACTTTATCTATTGGCTTAAGTGTGGCAAGTTTTTGCTAAGACTTCTATGTAGGCAGAAATTTATACCTGCCATAGTAGTGGAGGACGGCAATGCATATGCCATATGGCAGCCTGTATTAGAGGAACCAGAGGATATAAAGATCATGAAGGAACTTATAAGAATTATGCCTCTTATATGTAGGGGAGTTATGGCAGAGGATGATAGAAATATACAGCTAAAAAATGGGAAGTCCTTAATGATAGATTTTTTGAAGACTGCAGTGGATCGTACCATTCGTGAATGGATAGTTAATATGGATATTGAAGAAACT
Source organism: Firmicutes bacterium UBA3920 (assembly GCA_002386065.1). Taxonomy (GTDB): domain Bacteria; phylum Bacillota; class Clostridia; order Caldicoprobacterales; family Xylanivirgaceae; genus UBA3920. Next base: position 1,193 of record DGES01000054.1, on the reverse strand, counting down.
AAGGTACCTATCGAGCGGCTTTGGCTCCTTGCTCTACATAATCGTGATAATCATATAGAGGCTCCTGTGGAATCTCTTAAACAATTTATAAAACAGTTTACGCAGTGGACACAACCCCTATTGCAGAGCAGGGGTGCTTTTCGCACTTGTTTTAGATTAGAAGAACCAAAAGAGGGTAGAGATAATTGGTATATATCTTTTCACCTCCAGGCCATGGATGAACCAACCCTCCTTGTTACAGCTGAATATATATGGACGCAGGGTGAGCCTACTACAGTACTGCATGGTAGATACTTTGAGTCACCCCAAGAGAGAATATTAGAAGATATAGGTAAGGCAATGCATATATTTGCACCTCTTGAGAGGAGCTTATATGAGGCAAGGCCTGTTGGCTGTTATATTGATGTGGAAGAGGCATATACATTTTTAACAGAGGGTTCCATAGTATTAAGAGAAAATGGATTTGGTGTAGTGGTACCAAACTGGTGGGAAGATAGGAAGAAGCATGGGATTGGAGTCAATTTGATACTCAAACCTGCGCAAGAAGATGATGGGGAGTTAGGCCTTGATTCAATGGTAAAATTTGATTGGGCAGTATCTTTAGGAGATGCGACTGTTGATTATCAAGATTTTTTTGGTCTTATTGAACTAAAAAAGCCTTTAGTGAAAGTCTGTGATAATTGGGTGGAGTTTAATAATTTGGAGGTAAATCGTCTTACAGATTGGTTAAAGGAGCAGGGAGGCGGCGGCATCTTACCATTGAGGGAAGCAATGCATCTTATGACTCAATATGAAGGCAATCCCCATATATATAATGTAGAATATGAAGGCTGGGTGGAAGATTTTTTCAGAGCTACACAGCTACCAGAGCATTATCCCATACTTTCCCAACCAGTATTGTTGCAAGGGAAGTTAAGGCACTATCAACTGGCAGGCTATTCTTGGATGGCTTTTTTAAAGGATAGAAAGATAGGAGCATGTTTAGCAGATGATATGGGACTTGGAAAGACTATCCAACTTATAGCCTTACTCTTACATGAAAAGGAGGCAGGAAAACCCCTTTCTCCTACACTTTTAATCTGTCCCACATCGATAATTGGCAATTGGTGTAGGGAGATTAGAAGATTTGCACCGTCACTTACAATTTTCATTCACCATGGAGTGGATAGGTTATCTGGAAATAAGTTTCTAGA
>DGES01000069.1:3520-3712 GCA_002386065.1 Firmicutes bacterium UBA3920 | reverse complement strand
ATTCTTAATGATAACAAAATACATGTAGATGCAATAGGGATAAGTACTACTTGGCACAGCCTATTATTATTAGATGCAAATAGGAAGCCAATAGGTAGGCTTAAGACCTGGGCAAATACTGAGGCGTCGCAAACCGTAAAACAATATAGGAAGGATAGGGAGCTTAGTTCAAAGTTTTATGAAAAGACGGGT
>DGES01000069.1:0-3315 GCA_002386065.1 Firmicutes bacterium UBA3920 | reverse complement strand
ACGCTTGACAGGCGAGGAGGCTGTATCTAAGATAATAGCTTCAGGTACTGGATTTTTCAATATAAATACACTTGATTGGGACAGTGACCTATTAAATTTTGCAGGAATAGACGAAAGCGCACTCTCTCCTCTTGTAGAGCCTACATATTATGCTTATCTTACAGAGACTGCAGCAAAGGAGATGGGATTGCCTTCTGGTATACCCGTTGTAATAGGTGGTTCTGATGGTGCCCTTAATCAAATTGGCGCCGGCGCAATGGAGGAGGGCATAATGACATTATCTGTGGGGACTAGTGGTGCACTTAGGTTGACATCTGAGATGCCAGTTATCCCCCCTGAGCCTTCGACATGGTGTTATTATCTGGCAGATGGCAAGCGGATTGCTGGGGCTGCAACCGCCGGCGCCGGCAACTGTGTAGATTGGTTTGTAAAGCGTCTTAATATTCATAGTGGACTTGGCTTTGATGAGCTTGAATCTTATATGGAAGGCATTGATAGGGGTGAGGCACCAATATTTTTACCGTTTTTATATGGAGAGAGATGTCCAGGCTGGGAAGATGAGAGACAAGGTAGTTTTTATGGAATTACAGGTAATCACCTCATAGGTGATATGTACTATTCACTATTAGAGGGGATACTCTTCAATTTATATCACTGCTATATAATATTAACTGAAGTAATGAATGTACCAGATGAAATAAGGATTTCAGGAGGCATAACAAATTCTGATATATGGCTGCAGATGGCAGCTGATATATTCCAGAGGGAGATAATAACTTCACAGATAGAACATGCTTCCATAATAGGTGGTGTGGCCTTAGCTTTAAATGCCATGGGGGAGTTAAAATCCTTGTATGAATTTTCTTCGCCTATAGGCAAGGTTATAGAGCCCAATCCTGATATGGCAACCTTCTATAGAAGACGTTTTGAAAAATACCTAGAGATATATGAGAGGTTATAATATATAATTCATAAATTTTAGTCGAAATAGCAAATAGCAAAATCTATTTGCTATTTGCTTGTATAGATATTCTTTTAAACATGATATTAGAAAGTGGAGTGAATCTTAATGGCTATATTTTTAAATATTTTAAGTAATAATATATTACCCATATTTATAATCATATGTTTAGGCTATGGATTAAATAAAAAATTTGACTTTGATATAAATACATTGAGTAAGATAAATTTTTATCTCTATGTTCCTAGTTTCACTTTTTATAATCTATATAAAACCCAAATATCCATGGAACTCATAAATGTAATATTATTTGGCATTGCTATGTTTGTAATAAATTTTGTTATAGGTTTTATAGTCACAAAGACAGCTCGTTTAGATAAGGGAATGACTGCTGCCATGCAAAATTCTCTTATGTTCTATAACTCAGGAAATATAGGAATACCTCTTATAACCCTTGTATTTAGTGATACTCCTTATTTAGAGCTGGCTCTTGCCTGTCAAGTTATGATACTTGTTGTTCAAAATTTGACCACCAATACAATCGGTTTCATAAATGCTGGGAGAGCTACTGTGTCCGTAAAGGAGGCTATTATAAGTGTTTTTAAGATGCCCACTATATATGTGATACCTCTTGTTTTTCTTTTAAAGGCCTTACCTATAGATTTGACCAATACATTCTTATGGCCTACCCTTACATATATACAAAATGGGCTTATAAGTGTAGCTTTGTTTTCATTGGGAGTACAGCTTAGCAAATCAAAGCTAGCTGTAAAAAATCCTATGGTATATTTGGCAGTTGTGTTTAGACTATTAGGAGGACCTGCCATTGCAGCTTTGCTCATACGTGTATTTGGATTTGAAGGGGCTATAGCACAGGCAGTCTTTATATCTTCATCTGTACCTACGGCACTTAATACTGCACTCATTGCTGTAGAATGTAATAACCATGAGGATTTTGCTGCACAGGTTGTGATGCTCTCTACGATTTTAAGTGCGATTACTATGACGGGTGTAATATATATGTCTAGGATTTTATATCCTATTTGATATTTGTATTTTGTTCATTTTTGGTGGATTTTGAAATATGTTCATTCTTATAAAAAAGACGCCCTTATTTCCCGATCATGGCAGCGGGAAGAAGGGCGTCTTTATAAAAAATAAAAGCCGTACATATCCATTGTAGTACAAAAAGCGAATCAATAAAAGCCCCAACGTCTTCTATTTGGGTTTTATTTCATACAAATATATTATATAATAATATAGAATAACCAAGTTTTAGTTAGAGTTTGAGAAGATAGTGCGAATAAAATTAGATGATTTAAAGAGCATGAATTATTACGCATATAAAGAACTACATAAAAATAGATTTTACAATGCGACTAGAATGAGTATATACATATGCGGAAAATCTTAGATGGTGTTTTCAAACTAATACCTATGAATTTGGATAATTTTAAATATGGCTTTAATTGACTATATTTCAATAGGAGTGATTATGTGCATATTTTATTTTGCGGTGGCGCCGGCGAAGTAGGCGCAAGTTGTTTCCTACTAAAGTCAAATGATAAGAATATACTTTTAGACTGTGGCATAAGGATGGCAGGTGGGAAAGATGCCCTTCCTGACTTTCGAATGATACAGGAGGCAGGTGGTGTGGATGCCATATTCATAAGTCATGCCCATCTAGACCATACGGGTGCCCTTCCTATAATAAGCAGGGAATATCCAGAGGCACCCATATACATGACTCATGCCACTAAGGATCTTATAAGAGTACTTCTCTATGACAGTCTTAAAATAATGAATAGACAAGAAGGGGAGATACCCATATATGCAGAAAAACATGTCATAGATATGTTAGACAGAGTAGTGTGTGTTTCACCTGAGCATCCCATGGTTCCTTTTGACGATAGGGATATAGAGGTTATATTCTATAGTGCTGGCCATATATTAGGTGCAGCTGGAATTTATGTAAAATCAAGCGAAGGTAGTATATTTTATTCTGGGGATATATCTATGACTAATCAGCATACGGTACTTGGGGCAGCAGTTCCAAAGTTGAGACCAGATGTAATGCTCATTGAATCTACATATGGTGATAAGTTACATGCCAATAGACAGATAGAAGAAAATCGCCTTGTTGAGATGGTGAATGAGGTTATATCAAGGGGTGGTAAGATACTCATACCTGCCTTTGCATTAGGAAGGGCCCAGGAGATAATTCTCATATTAAGGCGAGCAAAAAATAGAGGCGATTTAAAAGGGCTAAAGATATATGTAGATGGTATGGTGAAGGATATATGCAGAGTATATAGATTAAATCCAAACTATATAAAGCCATCACTTGCCAAGAG
>DGES01000090.1:7478-11687 GCA_002386065.1 Firmicutes bacterium UBA3920 | reverse complement strand
AGATGTGTATAAGAGACAGCTTCCAAATATATCTGTGGCTATTTGGATATCCTAATATAGAGGAGGTGGGGAAATGGAGAATAGTATTCAAGAGGATATATATGTAGTGGACAATCTCATAAGGAATATAGTTAAGAAATATGAGATGATAGAGAGTAAAAATAGGGCGTTTAGACATCTTACAGCCTTGACCATTACTGAAATAAAGACCATCTATGCCATAGGAAATGATGAGCCTAAGACAATGAAGGAAATTGCTGAGACGTTAGATGTGTCAGTTAGTACACCTACTACAACTATAAATAGGCTTATAAAGAAGAGATATGCCACCCGATTTACCGGAGTAGAAGATAGGAGGCAAGTTCTTGTAAAGCTGACGAATGAGGGGAAAAGAATGTATGAGGAGATACAGCGTATAAAGATTGAAACAACTGAATTTGTACTTAGGATGCTCAATCAGACAGAACTAGAGTCTTTGAGAAATATACTAGAGAAAGTGAATACCAACTTGCAAGTGTAATAATAGTTTTATATTTTTGTAATATAGTTGGAAATTCATAATATATGAAGTTCTGATATTCGGATATGGTAATATTGAGGAGTGATTTTGGTGGAAAGATTCGGCAAATTTATAGCTAAAAATAGAGTACTAGTGCTAATAGTGGCGACAATACTACTTATACCAGCTTTCTATGAAATGGCAAGTACAAAGATAAATTACGATCTCCTGTCCTATCTACCTGAAGATTTAGACACTACAAGGGGACAGAAGATAATGGAAGAGAGCTTTGGCAGGAAGTCTACTGCTTTTTTGGTGATTGAAGATATGCCCTCTAAGGATGTAAAAAAGATAAAAGAAAAGATAATAGATATAGAAGGAGTAGAAGAAGTGACATGGATAGATGATATCCTCGATACTAGGATTCCCAAAGAGATGCTTCCTAGTAAGATAAGGGATGTATTCTATAGCGAAAATTCTACCCTCTTATTGATAAAATTTGAAGACCAGTCTTCATCTCCAATTACTCAAGATGCAATAACATCTATAAGAGGTGTACTAGACAGGCAATGCTTTTTAAGTGGCGCAGCTGCTATAGCAAAGGATACAAAGGCATTATCGGATAAAGAGACCCCACGTTATATATTATTAGCTGTAGTGCTTGCAGTGATAGTACTAATGCTCACGATGGAGTCTACATTTATTCCTGTGGTGTTTTTAATATCCATAGGATATGCAATAGTATACAATTTGGGGACCAATCAGTTTTTAGACGGTATGTCCTATGTGACAAAGGCATTGGCAGCGGTCCTTCAGTTAGGTGTAACCATGGACTATTCTATATTTCTCATGCATAGGTACGAAGAGGAATTGGAACGTGGACTCGATAAAGAAAGTGCCATGGCAAAGGCGATAGCCAATACATTTACTTCTGTAACAGGTAGTTCCCTGACTACGATAGCAGGTTTCTTGGCAATATGTGCAATGCAACTTACTTTAGGGATAGACATAGGATTGGTTATGGCTAAGGGTGTTGCATTTGGGGTGTTATCTACACTCACCATATTACCCGCATTTATACTTGTGTTTGACAAGTTGATACATCGATTTAGCCACAGGACTTTGCTTCCAAGTTTTGAAAAGACATCAAGCTTTGTGACAAGGCATTATAAGACATTTGTTATTATTTTTATATTGGCCTTTCTCCCTGCAATATTTGGCGCTAAAAATACAGAGGTCTACTACAACCTAGATGAATCTCTTCCAAGGGATTTAGAGTCCATAATTGCAACTAGAAAATTAAAGGAAGATTTCGATATGAACTCCACAGATTTTATAATAGTAAGCGATGATATCCCATCATATCAGCTAAGGGAGATGGCAGATGAGATAGCTAAGGTGGAAGGGGTAAACGAGGTACTTTCATATGACAGTTTCATAGGGCAGAGGATTCCAGAGAGCTTCATACCAGAAGAGGTCAGAGAGATATTCAAAAGCGATGGCTATAATATGATGATAGCAAGCTCAGAATATAAGCCGGCGCGTGATGAGGCAAATGCCCAGATAGAGAAGATACAGAGTATAGTAAAGAGATATGACCAAGATGGAATAGTGGCCGGTGAGGCACCTTTGACTAAAGACTTAATCGAGATAACGGAGCAAGATATGAAACGAGTAAACTATTTATCCATTGCCGCCATATTTATAATAATTGCAATTGTATTTAATTCTATTTCCATACCTATAATTTTAGTTATGTCAATACAGCTTGCAATACTTGTGAATATGGGACTGCCATATTATATGGGCTCATCTATTCCATTCATAGCTTCCATAGTGGTAGGTACTATACAGTTAGGTGCTACAGTTGACTATGCCATACTAATGGCCACAAGGTTTAGGGAAGAGCTTGGCAATGGACATGATAAATATACTGCAATGAAGATTACTGTTAGGGAAAGTGCCAAGTCTATAGTGGCAAGTGCTATGACATTCTTTGCTGCTACTGCAGGGGTGGCCATAATATCTCATATGGATGTTGTAAAGACATTATGTATGCTCATTGCAAGGGGCGCTATTATAAGTATGATAGTTATAATATGTATTCTACCTTCCCTACTTATAGTCTTTGAAGGATTCATAGCTAGGACTTCTAAGGGTTGGGTGAGTCAAAGAACGGAAAGACAATCTAAAAGACATGAACATATAGTAGCTCAATAGAAGGAAATAGGAGATGATGAATTATGAATAGCAAAACTATTATGAGAGGAATATGTAGTCTACTCATTGTCTGTATGGTGTTGACAAGTGGGGCATATGCAGCTCCGGTTGTCACTAAAGATGAATCGGTATATGTAATACTCAATTCAGATGGAACTGTAGATGAGACAATAGTGAGTTGTTGGTTACATGGTGAGAAGGGATTAGAGGTAAAGGATAGTACCATACTAGATGAAATCGAAAATATAAAGGGAGATGAGGTTCCGACTAAGGATGGGGAGAATCTGATCTGGAAATTAGAAGACGAAGATCTCTTTTATCAGGGAACAACTGATAAAAAACTACCTTTAGAGGTTAAAGTGACCTATTTCCTTGATGATAAGGAGATAAGTCCTAAAGAAATAGGTGGTAAATCGGGTAGAATAAAGATACGTCTTGAGGTCAAGAATAAGGATGGACATAGTAAAATCATAAACGGAAAGCGTAGGACAATATATACTCCATTTATGGTTGCAGCGATTATGAATCTATCTGACGATCACTTTAAAGATGTACAGGTCAACAGAGGAAAGGTCATATCAGATGGGAAAAACCAGGTGGTGACCTTTATCACTATACCAGGTTTAAAGGATAGCTTTGATATAGACAGTGATATTCTCGATATAGATCTAGATGAGGTATTAGAAGTCACAGCCAATGTAGATAATTTCGATATGGGTCCCATAATGATAACTGCAACTACAGATATTCCGGCCCTTGATGATATAGAAGAGGCAGACAGTTTAGATGAGCTGGAGGATGGACTTGAGGAGCTCAAAGATGCGGTTCAACAATTATGCGATGGTACGGATACACTAGCTGACAACATGGAACTCTTCTATGAGAACTTTGAAAAGCTAGGGAATGGTGCCAAAGCTTTGGGCGATGGTGCAAGTGCACTGAACCAAGGTCTAGGCAAGGCGCAAAGTGGTGCACTAGAGCTCAAAGATGGAATAGGAGCACTTGGCAAAGGAGCTACGGTTCTTGGCAATCGCAGTGTAGATTATGCTAAAGGTGCCAGCAAGTTTGCATCAGGTGCAAAGCTATTTGCCGATGAAGTTACAAAGACACTTACAGATAAGGTAGGTGAACTCTCTGCAGGAACACAGGCAATCGCTTATGGTGCAGAGGGATTGGCAGATGGGGCAGGAGCCCTGTCTGATGGAGCTACCAAGTTAAGTGGTGGTCTAGAGGAGATGGCTGAGGGAACGGGCAAGTTGAGTGATGGACAGAAGCAGGTTATAGGTGGTATAGAGAAGAGTATTTTGGGTGTTAAAGCGCTCAAAGTTGGTAGGACGAAAGAAAATGAGACTATGAAAGAGGCCATAGGTGATATGATGCAGATATTGGCCGTTTTTGAGCAGATAACATCAAACGAAGAAGTAAAAGCTATTATAGCTTCAGATGAGGCGCTACGCAATGCAATGCTTTCAGCAAAGGAAAATATAGAA
>DGES01000090.1:3586-7260 GCA_002386065.1 Firmicutes bacterium UBA3920 | reverse complement strand
ACGGCCTTGAAGGACTTAAAAAGGGAGCAGAGGGAGTAAGTGTTGGAATAGATGAAATACATCAAGTATTAACAGATGAAGAAAAGGGAGCAATTGTTGGTGCAAAAGGTTTAGCTGATGGTGCAAATAAACTCAGCGCCGGCGCAGGTGAGCTACAATCAGGAGCAGAAGAACTTGAAGCAGAAGTAAGCTCTGGCATAAGGACAGCCACTAGTAAATTAGGAGAGGTTACTGGTAAGTTTGCTAGAGGTGCCAATGGCCTTGATATAGCTTCTAAAAAGTTATCCGACGGTGCAAATAAGATAGGCGCCGGAGGTGAGGAGGCAACAAAGGGTGCAGATGCGCTTGCAAGTGGCTTAGGTGAGTTACAAAATGGTGGAAATCAGTTAGAGGATGGTGCTCTAGCGCTTGTAGATGGCGCTTCACAGCTCGGTGAGGGAGCTGGAAAGCTAGCTGAAGGTTCAAATGAACTGCGCGATGGAATGCATAAATTTAATGAAGAGGGCATAGAGAGGATAGATGATGAACTATCCGATAAGACAGATGATATAGAGACTATATTAGATGTGAAGGATGAACTTGTAGAGCTCTCAAAAGATTACAAGACATTCGCCGGCGCGGGAGAAGATATGGACTGTAGTATGAAGTTTATAATGAAGACGGAAGAGATAGAAGGTAACGGCGAAGAGGTAATAGAGCTAGAGGAGCCAGAAGAGGAGAAAAAGGGCTTTATAGAATGGCTAAAGAGCTGGTTTAAAAAGTAAGTTCTAAATAAAAGGGCTGGTATGTGCGTAATGTGCATACCGGCTTTTTTTATGTGAAATTTATGTAGAATGCATAGTGAATTCTTGTTTATGATGGTATCTGTCAACATCTAGATAGTAGTAAATTGGCACTCCTAAACCACATTATTACAAATGGGTAGTTGTGGTTGTCAAAGTTTTCTTTTCCTTTACAAAAACAATGTGATATAATAATTGGTATAAAGTGAAAATTTTAGGGAGATGGAGATAAAAAGAGAAGATAATTATTTTGGTGAGCATTGAAATAGAGGTGATACCTATATGAATTGGGATGAATTAAAAAAATGGCTTTTGAATTTAAAAGAATGGCTCTTGAACTTATATGAAGAATATCTGTTGCAATTATACAGAAAAGGTAAGAGATGTATAGTGCAAAAAATGGATAAAAAAAAGCTATGGACAATAGCTCTAGCCATATCTATTATCTGTATATTTTGTGTATTTTCTAAAGATGGCATAGCTCTGTGGAAAAAAGCAAATGTTTCACCGTCAGAGAGGGAAGAAGAGAGGATATATAATTCCAATATTGAAAAAGAAAAGCGACCTAAAAAGGAGGCAAAAGCTGAATCTCCTCCTGTAATGGACATGTCAGATAACTATGTTGAGATAAAGACAGATATGCAGCGAATAAATGAACCCACTTACTTTGACAATGAGGTAATCTATTCTGCTGGAGAGGGAAGCAATATAGAAGATCAGGCTATACTCACCAAGCTCTTTGTATATGATATGGAAACTAAAGAAGAGAAGGTTATAGCCGAGAGTGGTATAAAATTTGGAGAGATATACGAAGGTAGGCTGAGCCACAACTGGGTGGCGTGGTTAGACACCAATCATATAGGAACCAATATAATATATGGCATGAATAGAGAGTCGGGGGAAATAGTCGAGGTAAAGAAATGTGAATATAATAGGCCCCAGATTAGATTGTGGGAGGACAACCTTATATGGGTGGAACAGCGCGATTTAGAAAATGATAGTCTATATCTATATAACTTCTCAAGTGGAGAACCTGTTGTACTTGAGAGCTTTGATAATCCTACATATGGGACTTGCCCTCCTTGTATATGGGAAAATGTCATAGTGTGGGTATCTCCAAGGGAAGGGGAAGGAAGTATAATAAAAAAATTAGCTCTCAATGAGAAAGGAGATTCCTCAGCTGGAGGTCCAGAGCCAGAGCTCATTGATCCTAAGGGTTTTGCCATATATCCAGCTACCAATGGCGAAGTTATAGCGTGGTTGGATAATTTAGATCCCAATGAGGCGTCTTTAAAACTCACATTAGATGGGAATAATATTGTTACTGTTGCAAATGGAGTGGGGAGATTCTTTGGAGTGGGGGATAGGTTTGTGGCTTATACCCAAGCTGGTACAATAATGTTGTATTTTTGGAATGAAGATACATATGCCTATATAACTCCTAAAGATGTTTTGGGCAGGCTGTCCCAATGTAGTGTCAGCGGGAATTATATAACATGGTATTCGAATCCTCCTAAGGAAAAGCAAGATATTGTGAATATAACCATAATAAAATAGAGGGATTGATGGAGATTATGGCCAAGATAAAAAAAGTATTTGTCTGTCAAGAATGTGGATATATATCAGCTAAATGGATGGGTAGATGCCCTGGTTGTCAAGAGTGGAATACTATGGTAGAAGAGATAGATCCAAGTAGTAAGACTTCAAAGGGGCCAAAGCTTAAATCCGTATTTGGAGTCAATAGGCCAGAGCCCATATCTGATATAGTGATAGGTAAGGAGGCTCGGTACTCTTCAGGTATGGCTGAGCTTGATAGAGTTATGGGTGGAGGTATTGTACGAGGCTCCCTTACACTCATAGGTGGTGACCCGGGTATTGGTAAATCCACTTTGTTACTTCAGATCTGTAATTGGCTTGGTATAAATTATGGAACGGTTCTCTATGCATCAGGTGAGGAGTCAGCTAAGCAGATCAAACTTAGAGCCGATAGATTAGGCGCTAATTCTGATAGGCTCTATCTTGTATGTGAGACAAATTTGGATATAATATTGGGTCATGTGGAGAACTTAAATCCAGACTTTTTAGTGATAGATTCTATTCAGACCACATTTAATCCAGAGCTAACTTCGGCACCTGGCAGTGTAAGTCAGGTTAGGGATAGTACTGCTGTTCTCATGAATATGGCGAAGACAAAGGGTATTACAGTATTCATTGTGGGACATGTCACCAAGGAGGGTGCACTTGCAGGTCCTAGGGTACTTGAACACATGGTTGATACAGTATTATATTTTGAGGGAGAAAGACATCACACATATAGGATACTGAGAGGAGTAAAGAATAGATTTGGTTCTACAAATGAGATAGGTGTATTTGAAATGAGGGAGCATGGAATTGTACAAGTAAAGAATCCATCTCAGCTTCTTTTATCGGGAAGGACTAAGGGTGTACCAGGTTCTGTGGTACTCTGTAGTATGGAAGGTACACGACCTATATTAGTGGAGATACAGGCGTTGGTGAGCACTACAGCATTTGGGATGGCAAGGCGTATGGCTACAGGTGTGGATTATAACAGGGTGGCATTACTTATAGCTGTACTAGAGAAGAAGGTGGGTATGCAATTCTATAATCAAGATACTTATGTAAATGTGGTAGGAGGATTTAAAATAGATGAGCCGGCGGCTGATTTGGCCATTGTATCGGCTATAGCGTCTAGTTTTAGAAATGCTGCTACCCCTACTGATTTGGCAGTCATGGGAGAAGTGGGGCTCACGGGGGAGATAAGGGGAATATCCCAGATAGAGAAGAGACTTAAAGAGTGTGCAAAATTGGGCTTTAAGACATGTGTAATACCTAAAGCTAATATGGTAAATGCTGAGTTGGGTGATATGGATA
>DGES01000090.1:513-3346 GCA_002386065.1 Firmicutes bacterium UBA3920 | reverse complement strand
TATTTTTTTTGGTTGACAGACCCTACTTTAATATGTTACAATTATCAGTTTATTGACATTATAAGCATAACATGCTATAATAATATGGAATAAATATTAGACTAAGGAGTTTTGCGTATGTACTCTGTTGGTGACAAAATAGTATATCCTATGCATGGTGCTTGTATAATAGATGGCATAGAAGAAAAAGAGATATTAGGAGAAAAGGAAAAATACTATATCCTTCGTTTCCCATTTGGGAAGATGAGGGTAATGGTTCCTATAAAGAAAGTAGATGAAGTCGGCATTCGTGAGATTATCTCAGAAGATGAGGTAGAAGATGTCATACGAGTGCTGAAAGGCGATCAAACGAAGATGCCATCTAATTGGAACAGACGGTATCGATATAATATGGATAAAATAAGAAGTGGTGATATCTACCAAGTAGCAGATGTAGTAAGAAATCTTATGATAAGGGATAGGGATAAGGGATTATCTACAGCTGAGCGTAAACTTCTCACCAATGCGAAACGAATATTAGTAAGTGAGATTGCGCTCTCAAAAGATGCAGATGAACAAGATGTAATTGACTTGGTAGACAAAATAACATTAGAAGAAAGCGTCTAATATAGACGCTCATTTTTTTTATCTAATTATTTAGCAATCTATAATCTATTGTAAATTTTTTACACAACATCTACAATTCCCTATTTATATCTTATAAAATTTGGTATAATGTACATAATATAATAGAAGACACGAAAGTTTTATTTAGGAGGTGAATCTATGCTGAATAAAATAGCTAAGGGTATATTGACCATTTTTGGGTGTGCTCTTGGTATTGGTATTGCATGGCTAATAAATAGCACATTTTTAAGATTTAATATTATGTTTTTACCTAAATACCAAGAGATACTAATATATTTGTTTGGTGGTTTAGGATTTGCAATACTTGTCTATCTTCTATCTGGGAAAATTATTGCAGGTATAGTTAAGGTGACCAACTCTATCGATAATAGATTACAGCAAGTACCCATTACAAATGTGATCTCGGGTGCATTTGGTCTTATAGTTGGTCTTATTATTGCTTATTTGATTGCTTCTCCTTTAAGTCAGATAAAATTTGCCTGGTTATCAGGGATATTGACGGCAATTATATATTTATTGTTTGGGTATTTGGGTATAAGTATAGGTATAAAAAGGATAGACGAGTTAAAATGGCTTGGAAATCTAAAAAAGTCTCATAAGGACAGGGATATAGAGAAAGGGAAATTAGGTGTTCCTAAGGTACTTGATACAAGCGTCATAATAGATGGAAGAATATTTGATATATGTAAGACTGGCTTTATTGAAGGTCCTCTAGTTATTCCTAATTTCGTATTAAAAGAGCTCCGGCATATAGCTGATTCTTCTGATACACTCAAGAGGAACAGGGGCAGAAGGGGACTTGATATATTAAATCGTATTCAAAAGGAGCTTGAAGTTCCCGTGGAGGTATGGGAAGAGGATTTTGATGATATAACAGAGGTAGATAGTAAGCTTCTTAAGTTGGCACAGGTACTAGATGGAAAGGTAGTGACAAATGATTATAATTTAAATAAAGTAGCTGAATTTCAGGGTGTACCTGTATTAAATATAAATGAACTTGCCAATGCAGTTAAACCGGTAGTACTCCCAGGTGAGGAGATGAGTGTACAGGTCATAAAAGATGGCAAGGAAATGGGGCAAGGTGTTGCCTATCTAGATGATGGTACAATGATAGTGGTGGATGGCGGCAAGAAACACGTAGGAGAGACCATAGGTGTAATGGTTACAAGCGTACTTCAGACAGCTGCTGGTCGCATGATATTTGCAAAGCCAAAGCAACATATGGATAAAGTTGTATAGAGAAAGTCACCATTAGTGCTAAGCATTGATGGTGACTTTTTCTATACGAAATAGTAGGAAAGATCTCATAGATAGTAATGCTAGGAGATTTTTCCTATATTTTTCATATTTTCTACTTGTTAAATAGTATAAAAGTAGCTATAATTAAACCAGGAAGGATGGATATAGATGAGCCATATATGTAGGGCAATAATTGTAGCTGCCGGCAAAGGGCAGCGTATGGGAGGGGATATACCTAAGCAATTTTTAAAGTTAGCTGGAAAGCCTATAATAGCTCATACATTAAAACAATTTGATAGTATGGAGAGTATAGATGATATTGTATTAGTAATAGATAGTAATTATGCAGAATATATGCAAAGGCATATATTAGATATATATGAGTTCAAAAAAACTATTTCATTAGTAGAGGGTTCAGATACGAGGCAGAAATCAGTATATAATGGACTTAAATCCTTACCTAGAGATACAGATATAGCCATAATACATGATGGTGTAAGGCCATTTATTCAAAGGGAATTGATAGAAATGAGTATACATGAGGCTATTGACTGTGGAGGAGCAGTAGTAGGAGTTCCTGTTAAAGATACTATAAAGCGAGTTGATGGCGATAGCTTTATACGTGCTACTTTAGATAGGAAAATGCTCTGGGCAGTTCAAACTCCGCAGACTTTTAAGTATGATATAATAATTGATGCCCATAGACAAGCTATGGAAGATGGATTTGTAGGTACTGATGATTCAATGTTGGTTGAAAGGTTAGGCATTAGTGTAAAGATGCTAATGGGGAGTTATTCAAATATTAAGATAACTACGAAAGAAGATATTATATTGGCTAATGCACTAATTAATGGGGGTAGGGTTGGAATATGAGGGTTGGAATTGGCTATGATATACACAGACTTGTGGAGAATAGAAATCTTGTAATAGGTGGAGTGACAATACCTCATTATAAGGGTTTACTTGG
>DGES01000090.1:0-208 GCA_002386065.1 Firmicutes bacterium UBA3920 | reverse complement strand
CAGGGAGATATAGGCAGACATTTTCCAGATAGTGATATTAGGTTTAAGGATATATCGAGTATTAAACTACTGGAATATGTAGTTGAGCTCATGTGGAGGGAACATTTTGTATTGAGTAATATGGATAGTATTATAATAGCGGAAGAACCTAAATTACTTCCCTACATAGGAGAGATGAGAAAAAATATTATAGGTGTACTAGGCGTGG
>DGES01000001.1:52213-54976 GCA_002386065.1 Firmicutes bacterium UBA3920 | reverse complement strand
AGATGTGTATAAGAGACAGCCTATTATCTGTCTCGTATCCACATGAACCACATCACCAAAGGCATTAACTGCCACTATAGCACCTACCACTATTCCTCCAGCTAATTTTATGCTGGCCGTACCTATGCCACCCTTTGTAGCATTTTCCATACCCAATAATTTTCCTACGGTTGCGCCGGCGCCGGCGCCTACACTCCCTTGCTCAACTTTCTTATTCGATGCAACCTCACATGCCCTATATCCCATCCGTCTATCTGGTCTCACATTGGGATCTCCATATGATAAATCGAATAGTACAGCAGCCGGAACAATTGGTACCTTTACAGCCCCTGTATCAAAGCCTATATCCTGCTCCTCTAGATATTCCATGACACCATCTGCTGCTGCAAGTCCAAATGCACTACCACCACATAATATTATCCCATGGACCTCTTGTACGAGATTTATTGGATTTAAAAGATCCGTTTCTCTAGTACCTGGCGCAGAGCCCCTCACATCCACTCCTGCCACTGCACCATCTCTACATAATATAACCGTACAGCCAGTACCACCATTTTCATCCCATGCATGTCCCACCTCTATTTTTTCTACATCTACTATAGAACCATCATACATATCCCTTCACTCCTCTCACTGACACATCACCAGACATTATCTTTCTTATTTGCCCATCATCTAACTTTACAACTAAGGCACCATTATCATCGATATCAATTGCCCTTCCCTCTATACTAGTATCTACACCTATTACACAAATCCTATTTCCTACGGTAGCAGAATTTTCTTTAACAAAAGTTATTATGGCATTGGAGTTCCCTTTATTTATATAATCTAAGTAAATATCTTCCAATTCTTTGAGTAATACCTGTATAATATCTACCCTACGTACATTAACACCTAATTCCATCTTTAACGAAGTAGCCTTATCTCTAAGTTCTTTCGGGAAATCCGTCTCTTCTAAATTTACATTAATACCTATACCAACAACTACATAGTGGATAATATCCATATCACCTTGCATCTCCGTAAGTATACCACACACCTTTTTACCATCTATCAATATATCATTAGGCCACTTTATACTGACATTAAGATCTGTAACACGTTGTATAGCCTTCATTACAGCTACTGCAGCCATAGATGTTATAAGGGGGGCTTTAGTTGGAACTATAGAGGGTCTCAATACAATAGACATCCATATTCCCTTACCCGAAGGAGAGACCCAGTCCCTTCCCATGCGCCCCCTTCCTCCCGTCTGTTTATCGGCAATTATTATAGTACCTTCCCTGCAACCGGCTATTGCCTTTTCTTTTGCCACTGCATTAGTAGAATCTACAACATCAAAACTCAATATCTCAGTTCCTAATAATTTAGTAGACAATCCCCCTTTTATGACATATTCATCTATTGTATCAGGTATCTCCACAAGCTTATAACCCTTTCTTGGAACTGACTCAATAACATAACCATCTTGTCTTAATATTTCTATATGTTTCCATATGGCTGCCCTCGTCACACCTAATATATCACTCATATCTTCGCCTGATATAAATTCTCCCATGTTGTCTATGAGCATTTTTAATATATTCTGCCGCATTAATTTCCACCCCTCCATACAGCATCAGTGGTCTAAATCTCATTCACTCCATTCAAGAGTATAAATATCCCCTGTAATAGTATATATCTTTTGCATTTTGCCCTTCTCGATATCCATAATATATATGTGATTCTCAAATCCTTCATCTGGTATCTCCTGTGAAGGATCTCCAATAAACGAACCAAAAGCTAAATACTTTCCATCAGGTGAAAATACTGGTATGTATTTATAACCTTCTTTATCCGTGAGAACCTTTGCCTCTTCTGATTCTATATTGTATAACACAAGTTCATTATCATAATCTGTTACATCTTTACTAGATCTTATAAATGCTATATTTTTACCATCCGGACTCCAGACAACATCCGTATGATCCATATTCTCATCCCTGGCTATACACTTAAATTCTTCGCCTTCTGCATCGGCAATCCATATATCAATACATGGATTATAGCCTTGCACATCTTCAGAACTCTCCACCCTCATTCTCTGAAATACTATATACTGTCCATCTGGTGACCACCGAGGAAAATCATCATAATAACCCTGTGTAAGAGTAGTGAGACTTCCGTCTGACACATCTAGTTTATATATAGAACTTGAACCCAATTCATCTATGGCTGAAAATACCACATACTTTTCATCAGGGGACCACTGCGCAAACTGGATAGCTTTAAATACATCTTCCCTAAAGTCGCCTACTAATCTCGCTTCTCCAGTCTTCACATCCATTATATAAAACATAGTAAAATATATATCATCTTGTACCAAGCTTTGAACCAATATCTCCCTGTCATCCTTTGACCAACCTATAACAGTTTCATTCCCACCCAAATCAGGAAGGGTATTCAACTCTTCGCCAGAACTATCGATTATCTTTATATACTGTGCTTTTTCGTCCATTGTATCGGTTCCAGATGAATATGCAAGTTTAGTACCATCATGTGACCACTTAGGAGCTGTATATACACCATGATCTTCAGCTATTATGGTGCCCTCTTTAGATAAGATGTCTATACTATAAATCTCTTGCATAAAATCATCATCACTATACTTAGCAAGAGAAATTGTAAGTTTCCCTGCAGGAGCACTATCTTTCATCCCACTACCCTTTGATGTATCTTCCCTGTTACAACCAACTACACATGTCAATATTAAGACAATAC
>DGES01000001.1:15449-52054 GCA_002386065.1 Firmicutes bacterium UBA3920 | reverse complement strand
CAATACTCATAGCTATCAAAAGCTTTTTCCCACTATCTTTCACATTTGCTCTCCTCCATTTCACCATCTCATACCTTTACGTATTCTCCAACTATAATTATTCAGCTTCAATATTAAGCATCATGAAAGCAAATAGTTTAATAGGCAATTTTAACAGTTAGCTACCTGATCTATTTCCATGAGTTTTTATATATTCTATTGGGATCAAACCTATCGACTCTTTCCTTTTTTTCATCAGGTACTCCTACCGCAACAACACACAAAGGTGTCATATGCTCAGGAATGTTAAATATCTCCCTCAAAGCATCTACCCTTTCTTTTCTAGGATAGATACCTAGCCATACCCCTCCAAGATCTATATTAGCTATTGCAAGAAGCATATTCTCGGTTGCAGCTGAACAGTCTTGTACCCAATAATCTGTAGACGTATCACCAACTACCACTATACATGCTGATGCAGTATGAAGCATATTAGAATAGGGATGATGTTTTGTAATCTCCAACATCTTATCCCTATCATCAACCACAATAAAATACCATGGTTGTCTATTGTTTGCCGATGGAGCAGCCATTGCCGCCTTCAAAATTATATCCATCTGCTCATCACTTATGTTAACTCCTTGTTTGAACTTCCTTATGCTCCTTCTTCTATAAAATATATCAAGTACCTTCTGCTTATCCATATTAGTCCCTCCTAATCTTGTCTATAAATATATAGTTCTAGGTCATATAAGAAAATCCTCTATGTACGGAATATGCCTTTAAAACTGCCCTTTTAAACAGTCCTCTTTGACCTTAAACTTTTAATTGAAACTATTTAAATTGCCTTCCCTGTATAAATACATGTCTAACCTGCAGATCCCTCTTATCTAAAATAATTATGTCGGCATCGTATCCTGCCTCTATGCGACCTTTGTAAGTATCTACACCTATTACTTTAGCAGGTGTGGTCGATAGCATCTCCACCCCAGCTGCTAGTGGAATTCCTATATCTACTATATTTTTAAGCGCCTTATCTTGCGTAAGAGTACTTCCTGCAAGACTTCCCTCTGCTGTTCTAGCTATGCCATTTTTAACCCACACATCCTCTTCCCCTAATAGATATTTGCCATCACCCAATCCAGTAGCTGACATAGAATCCGTTATTATAGCAGTACCTTCAGCTCCCTTAGTTCGCATTGCAAGCCTTAACATTGCAGGATGAATGTGTATAAGATCTGTAATCAGCTCAATGGTTATATCTTTTCGGTCAAATGCTGCACCTATAACACCTGGATTCCTGTGATGTAGAGGTACCATACCATTATAGCAGTGAGTCACGTGGCTGACTCCCCATTTAAATGCCTCAATACATGTATCATAATCAGCACCTGTATGTCCCATACTAACATGTACATCTTGACCTTTTAGATATTCTATCAAATCCTTTGCACCTTCCAATTCAGGTGCAATCGTCACAAGCTTCACAATATTGCCAAAATCACCTACAAGCTTTAAATAATTTTCAATTGAAGGTTCTTGTATATAAACTTCCATCTGCGCTCCCTTGTATTCACGAGCTATAAAAGGACCCTCTAAGTGAGTACCTAATATATTTGCTCCTTCATATCCCTCTCTCATCACCATCTCTATCTTCTTTAAAGTCTTTTTAGTTGATTCTATACTGCCAGTTACAGTAGTTGGCAGAAAAGAAGTGGTACCATGCTGAGCTGAAAATTTGCCAATTTCCCTTATAGCCTCTTCTGTGCCATCCATAACATCATAACCCATTGCACCATGTATATGGATGTTTATAAAACCTGGGCAAACATAACCTCCTTCTGCATCTATGAGCTCCACATCTATTCCTTCTATATCGCTTCTAGTATTTACTATACCTTCTATAATATTATCTTCCATAACTATATCTACATCTTTTAGCCATTTACCGTCTTTGAATACAATACCATTTGTTATTATTTTCACAGTTCATCTCTCCTATTTATAAACTTTTCATTTCATTAACCATCTTTCTAACCACGGATAAGCTTCTTTACCACATATTTCATGCTCCCCTTCAAAGACATGTAGTTTAAGCTTATCGGGCACATCTAATAGTGCATATATATTCTCTATCTTAGAATATGATTCATATACCCCATCTATTGGAAATATAGGATCTTCATTACCTGCCTCTATAAGTAGAGGACGCGGCGCTATGAGTCCTATTATATCGTACATCTCCCCTATATTTATAATACCAGGAATATAATTGTCTATACAATGGTATACCGACATTATACTATCCTTAAAGGTATTGGTAAATCCACTTATCACGCTACAACCAATTCGCTCATCAATGGTACTCGTAAATGCACACACAAGTCCACCTCCCGATATCCCCATACAACCTATACGAGCACAATCTACATCATCTCTGGTAAATAGATAATCTACAGTTCTTATGGTTTCCCAAACTCTCATTCCAGCCATAGTTCTACCTAACATCATAAGATATGTAGAAATCCTATAACATGAACTGTCATCCAAAGGCTTTTCCATATCTTCCCTGAGTCTTCTATCACCAAACCCCAATAATTCAGGTACAATGACTAAAAAACCACGTTTTACAAGTTCAAGTCCAAAATTTTTTTGATAGGTAGGATTTTTAAGCGGCTTGCCATCCATTCCCAAGCCAACAACTTCTCGACTGCCATAGCCATGACCATGGCATGCTACAACTGCTGGATATTTTTCTTTCCCTCTATCCTTTGGCACCAATACATATGCTGGCGTAAGCAGATCTTGATCTATATTGTATAGCACTCTTTGCCTTATGTAGTTACCACAGTCAACCTCTTCTAACAATTGTGGCTCAAGTTCAATCTCAGCTAAAGGAAATTTTCCTAAGCTCTTCAAGAAAGCATCCTTAAGCTCACAATGCCACACCTTCCATTCTGACATATTATTTGCATTAAACGCCAACTGTCTATTAGTATTAGCATATAAATTCTCTAAATAGTTATCTACTGTAAAATCCATATATATCCCTCCATAGTAAAGGTATCCTGACCTCTTATAATAATTATACTTGTTATAAGGGGGTAATACAATGCTATCGCCATGCCAAAAACTATAATTATTGTTCTCTCAAAAATTCAGGAAATATTAAATTTATAGAAACTACAATTAATTTTAATAATAAATCTTTTCTATATACCCTAAAATATATAGTTTTTGGTATAATATATACAAGATTCTATATAGGAGATGTTATTCATGATTGATATAACAGAAATTAAAGACGAACACCAGATAAAACAAGTAGCTAATATGGCCTATAAAATATGGAATGAACACTATACTCCACTTATAGGAAGAGAGCAAGTTAATTATATGCTATCTAAATTTCAAAGTGCCCAAGCCATAGATAAACAGATAAGGGAAGGACATCATTACTTTTTAGCCAAATATGACGACAAACCAGCAGGATATTTTTCCATAGTTATTGATAAACCACGTAATTCAATGTTTATTAGCAAATTATATGTGGATAGAGATTTTAGAAAGCGTGGTATTGCTAAATCTTGCATAGCATTCATTGAAGATATATCACGAAATTTAAGATTAGATAAGATATGGCTTACAGTAAATAAAGATAATATTAACGCCATAGAGGCATATGAAAAATTAGGATTCGAAAACACGGGACCCATTGTCCAGGATATTGGCAATGGGTTTATAATGGATGATTATAGAATGGAAAAAGCATTATAGGAGATTGCTTACAGCAATCTCCTATAATGCTTTTATCTGTAAAAGACATGTCGTCCTATCTTCTTTACATATTGCTTATTCTTAATAATCCAGGTACCTGCAGCTTTGTTTGGATTGAAAAAATAGGTAGCATCCCCTACAGGTCTTACACCATTTAATGCATCTTGAGCAGCCCTTATAGACTCGCTACTTGGTGTGTTATATATGGTACCATCAGCAACAGGGCTAAACTGAGGTATACCTTTATAGTATTCAAATATTACATTATATATACTATTGGGAAACTTAGATGAGTTAACCCTATTTAGTATTACATTACCTACTGCTACCTTACCACTATATGGTTCACCAGCTGCCTCAGCATGAATTATTTTAGCAAGCCAATAAACATCTCCACTTTTTCTATTAACCGTACTTCCCCTGTTAGATGTAGAACCATATAGAGCTCCAAGAGTTTTAGCTCCCGCTATACCATCAACTGCTAATCTATTATCTCGTTGGAAGCGCATAACTGCATCCTGCGTTATATATCCATAATAACCTGTTATCTTAGGATATTTAAAATATCCCTTGTTCTTTAATGCACTTTGAAGACTAGATACCTCCTGTCCCCTATTTCCCACTCTCAATGTTGAATAAGCAGCATGCGCCTGTTCAATTGGGCTTAATAGGAGTATTGTCAGCATAAATATTGTTATAGCTTTCTTACATAATTTAGAACTCATGTATCTCTCCCCTTTTGATTATGTTGTCATAATTATACGAATATAAAAGAAAGAGGGCAAACCCTAAAAGATTAAATCTGTATTTGTATTACATACTTATTACTAAAACGTTAACCAATTGTAACATGTTCGCAATATTCCTAGTACATACCAAAATTATACATAATCTAGTATATATCCCTTATCACATTCACCTATAAAAATTCCATAATATTCAGAAAACTATATTTTAGAATTCGAAATCATTACTATTCGGGAGTCTAAAAAATATGAAAATTTAAATACAACTAATCATAGCCAACATAATTGGGATAAGCTATAATATACTATATGGAGGTGATTTTATTGAATAATAAGTGGAATATACTCCAGAGGATAACCGACTCAGGACTTGTTGCAGTCATCAGAGCAGAAAATGCAGATGAAGCAAAAAAAATTACAGATGCCTGTTTAAAAGGAGGTGCCGCGGCCATTGAAATCACATATACCGTTCCCGGTGCCAGTGAAGTCATAGAAGAACTAGCAAATACATATAGTCCAGATGAAATAATAATTGGTGCTGGTACAGTTTTAGACGCAGAAACAGCACGTATTGCTATACTCTCTGGAGCCCAATATATAGTTTGTCCCTATCTAGATATAGAGACGCTCAAACTATGTAACCGTTATCAAATACCGTGTATGCCTGGAGTGATGACTATCGATGGAGTTATAAAAGCTATGGAATATGGTGCCGATATACTCAAGGTATTTCCAGGTGATGCATTTGGTCCAAATATAATAAAAGCCATAAATGGACCTATTCCCCAAGCAAACCTAATGCCTACAGGTGGTGTAAATTTAGAAAATGTAGGTGATTGGATAAAAGCAGGTGCGGTTGCTGTAGGTGCCGGCGGTAGTTTAACTGGTGGCGCTAAGACAGGAAATTATGATGACATTACAAAAACTGCCAATGAATTTATAAGACGTATAGCTGATGCTCGTGTCAGCAAATAAAAAAAGACCGGAAATTCCGGTCTTTTTTATTCTTCTTCGGCTTTCTTAGCCTCTTCAATTATTTTACTACTTATATTCTCTGGAACCTCTTCATAGCGCACAAACGAAAGTTTAAATTCTCCCCTAGCCTGTGTCATGGAGCGAAGATCTGTTGCGTATTTTGTCATCTCGGCTTGGGGTACCTCTGCTTCTACCTTCTGTAATCCTCCATTTAGAGGTGTCATGCCTAGTATACGTCCGCGTCTCCTATTAAGGTCCCCAATTACATCTCCCATATATTCATCAGGAACCACAACCTCTGCCTTCATTATAGGTTCTAATAACACAGGTTTTCCATCTATAAGCTTTCTATATGCTAAAGCAGCAGCCATTTTAAATGCCATCTCCGAAGAGTCAACACTATGATATGAACCATCATATAAAGTGGCTCTGATACCGACCATTGGATATCCTGCCAGAACACCTTTTCGCAAACATTCTTGTAATCCCTTTTCAACTGCTGGAATATATTGTCTGGGTACAACTCCACCTACTATCTTATCGACAAACTCAAAAGGTATACTTACATCACCTATTGGCTCAAAATCAATCCACACATGACCGTACTGACCGTGTCCACCTGTCTGCTTTTTATGTTTCCCTTCTGCCTTAACAGGTTTACGTATAGTCTCCCTATAGGGAATCCTAGGTTCTTTAAATGTTATCCCTGATCCAAATTTAGATTTTAGTTTACTTGCAATCACCTCAAGATGTAATTCTCCCACACCTGCTACCAAAGTCTGAGACATCTCTGAATCTTGTATAACGGAAAACGTAGGATCTTCCTCTGCCAAGCGGTTGAGACCCATCATGACCTTGTCCTCTTCTCCCTCTTTTTCTGCTTCGATAGCTAGGGATATCGCCGGCTCAGGAAATTCAAGTTGTGGAAATATTATAGGAGCTTCCTTTTCACACAATGTATCTCCTGTTTCTGTGACCTGCAGCTTTGCGATGGCACCTATATCTCCTGTTATAATCTCATCAACCTGTATTTGCTTTTTACCCCTCAAAAAATATATTGAGTTTATCTTCTCTGTGCTATCTTTGTTTGCATTATATAGTTCTGTATCAGCTGTAAGTTTACCAGATATGACCTTGAACAGTGATAATTTTCCTACGAAAGGATCTATAACAGTTTTAAACACAAATGCGGAAAATGGTTCGTTTGGATCTGCTGTTCTTTCTTCTTCTTCTCCTGTCTTTGGATTAATCCCTTTAACGGCCGGTCTTTCAGCTGGACTTGGCATATATGTTACGATCGTGTCGAGAAGAGCTGTAACTCCTAAATTGTTTACTGCTGAACCACATAGTACGGGAACTATTTCTCCCTCTATGACACCTTGTCTGAGAGCACTATAGATTTCATCAGATGTGAATTCTTCTCCGTCAAAATATTTTTCCATGAGCTCCTCACTAGTTTCAGCCACAGCCTCTACCAACATAGTTCTCATAGGCTCGATGGTATCCATTATATTATCCGGTATGGGTATTTCCTTTTCACCATTATCAGTAAATTCTTTTCCCAACATATTTATTATGTCCACATAACCTTTAAAGGTGTCACCTTCCATTATTGGAACTTGGAAAGGAGCAATAACAGAACCATATTTGTCTTTCAACTGTTCTAAAACTTTCATGAAGTTTACATGTTCTCTATCCAACTGATTTATAAATACTACCCTTGGAATATCGTATTTGTCACA
This sequence comes from Firmicutes bacterium UBA3920, assembly GCA_002386065.1. Lineage (GTDB taxonomy): Bacteria > Bacillota > Clostridia > Caldicoprobacterales > Xylanivirgaceae > UBA3920. Next base: position 44,835 of record DGES01000001.1, on the reverse strand, counting down.
ATAATTCCACGCCTTCTCAGTACCAACGGCAACTCCTGAGACAGCACCGACAACAATTACCGCTCCATCTGCCACTGTAAGTGCCTGTATAACTTCACCTGCAAAGTCAAAATATCCAGGCACATCTAATACATTTATCTTATGACTATTCCAATTAAGGGGTGCAAGTGCTGCACTTATGGATATTTGCCTCTTAATTTCTTCAGGATCATAATCGGTGGTAGTAGTACCATCTTCAACACGGCCTAATCTGTCTGTGACTCCCGCATTAAATAACATAGCCTCGGTAAGAGTTGTTTTCCCCTCACTTCCATGGCCGATTATTGCTACATTGCGGATATCATTTACATTTAATTTACTCATGCACATTCCCCCTAGCTTATTGTGTTCTAGCGACAAGTGGATGCTACTTGCCACTTGACATGGATGTGGTGCATTATTTGGTAAGATGTAGTTTTTTGTATAGAGCTGAATATATTTATAACTAATTCTTAGTTTATCATTCAACACTCATTACTGTCAATTCGTTTTTTGCTAGAGGAACTAATCCCCAGGTTCTAATATTAAATGACGGATTTTTTTAGCCTACTTGTAGAAATACCAATAAAGAATAACGGAACAATAGAAAACAAAGTTAACCTTAACCAAGAAATAAAGGGCATAGAAATCTTATCATTCCCATACATACTTATTAAAACAACATCCCTAATACTAAATTCGCTATTTTCGATGTTCGTAAACATTGTTAATCTATATTTAGGGATTCTAAAATTTGTAGTAAAAAAAGTTTTCTAATAGCACATACACAAATGAAGCTAACAAAGCTAAAAATATGTAACGCTTATACAATCATAAATCTATTTGATTTTTAAGACCTCTTCAAAATGCTAAAAATATAATTAAGTCAATGTTGACAATATATATGTACATATATAGAATAAGTTTAAGTCAATGGGCTAAAATTAATCAACAACAAAATTGACTAAAAGTACTATGAAACTGACTAATATTGAATCATCATATAACTACTTTTAAGAGAGGATAAAAATTATGGAGAAAATTTATGTAAATACTGGTAGTCGACCATACTATATATATATTATAGAAAATAATTGGGAACCATTAATTACAGCTCTAAGCTCTTGTGTAAAATCAAAGAAATTCTTTGTAATATGTGATGAAAATGTCTATCCCCTATACTATCCTACATTAGATAAACTGCTTACCAAACATGAATATGAACATAATGTTGTTGTAATTCCTCCTGGTGAAAGTTCTAAGAGTTTAGAATGTGCCAACTATCTCTATACAGAGGCACTCAATGCCCATCTAGATAGACAATCTACCATAATTGCACTGGGTGGAGGTGTAGTTGGTGATATCTCTGGTTTTATAGCTGCCACCTATATGAGAGGAATAGGCTTTATACAGATCCCCACTACATTACTTGCACAAATAGACAGTAGTATTGGAGGTAAAGTCGCAGTCAACCATCCAGCTGCAAAGAACATAATAGGCTCTTTTTATCAACCCAACTTAGTCTATATAAATGTAAATACATTGAATACATTGCCTAAACGAGAGTTTGTGGGAGGAATGGCTGAGTTAATAAAATATGGCTATATTTGGGATATAGAATTCCTAAATTGGATAGAAAAAAATATAGACAGCATACTATCCCTCAATACCAACACATTAATCCATGCCATACGAAGAGCCTGTGAAATAAAATCACATATAGTTGAAAGAGATGAAAAAGAAGAAGGTCTACGAGTTATATTGAACTTTGGTCATACAATAGGCCATGCCATAGAAGCCGCAACAAACTATAAGACATATATACACGGTGAAGCCATAGCACTAGGTATGGTATATGAAGCAAAACTTGCAAACCGTTTAAGCCTCATTGAACAAACTTATGTATATAGACTCATTCAGTTACTTGAAAAATGCTCCCTCCCTACTAAACTCAGTGGAATAGACAGTTCCCTGCTTATAGATAAGATGTCATTGGATAAGAAAAATCGTGGAGGTAATATAATCTTTATCCTGCCCACCGGCGCCGGCGCAGTAGATCTATATACAGACATTGATAATACCCTACTCCATGAGGTTTTATCAACTTGACTTTGCAAAAAGGAGGTTTTCCTAAATGGATATAGACGTGTATCCTGTAAACAGTCTAAATGGCGAAATAAGAATACCTGGAGATAAATCCATAGCCCATAGGGCAGTTATACTAAACTCAATAGGAAAAGGAACTGCTAAACTTGAAAACTTTCCCATGGGTAAAGATTGCCTAAATACCATAGATGCATTGAAATCTATGGGCACCAATATAAATTTAGATCCTTATACAAAAAAAGTTGTAATTGAAGGAGTAGGATTAAATGGGCTCACTAAAGCTCCTTGTCAGATATATGCAGGAAATTCCGGCACAACGGCAAGGCTTTTAATAGGATTGTTAGCCGGACAGCCTTTCTCTAGCAGTATAACTGGAGATAAAAATCTCCGCCGCCGCCCTATGGATAGAATAGTAATACCCCTATCTAATATGAAGGCAAATATACATGGAAAAGGTGAACAACACTACCTTCCCGTTCATATCGAACCTGCTCGTCTACATGGCATCGATTATATTCTACCTGTAGCTAGTGCCCAAGTAAAGTCGGCCATACTTCTTGCCGCCTTATATGCTTCTTCCCCTTCTGTAATAACAGAAGTTACAAAAAGTCGCAATCATACCGAAATAATGCTCAAAGCCATGGGAGCAACCATAGATATAGTAGATAAAAAAATATATATAGAGCCTGAACCCACATTATATGCACAAGATATATACATACCAGGAGATATTTCATCTGCTGCATTTATGATAACTGCTGGACTTCTAGTTCCAAACTCAACAGTTATTATAAGAGATGTAGGACTTAATACTACTCGTTCAGGTATATTAGATGTATACATGTCAATGGGTGGAGATATTCACATTGAAAATATCAAAGAAGAAATGGGAGAATTAAAAGGAGATATTAGAGTAACAAATTCTAAATTAAATGCAACCACAATCCAAGGAGATATGATTCCTCGACTGATAGATGAAATTCCCATAATAGCCCTGGCAGCAACTCAAGCAACGGGTACTACCATAATCAAAGATGCACAAGAACTTACTATAAAAGAGTCTAATAGAATACTGTCCACAGTAAATACGCTCACTAGACTTGGAGCAAATATAGAGGCTACATCCGATGGGATGATAATTGAAGGCCCCACTCCTCTATATGGGAATGTCATCGACTGTGCTAAAGATCACCGAATAGCTATGATGGCAGCTATAGGGGGACTCATAGCTATCGGGAAAACCACTATAAAAAATAGCCAGTGGATAGATATATCCTTCCCTGGCTTCTTTAGTCTGCTAAAAAAATTAAGCATGACATAATGTCTATTCTTTTATGTAACAGGCCAATATCTCACCAAAGTATAGGGTATGATAGTCAGGATACCATTTTTCATTTATACCCTTATTAAGATTCTCTGGTATGATATCTTGTTTATATACCACTTTGCATTCATAGTGTAAAGGACACTCTCCTACTATAGGAGTGTTCAATATTTTAGCTGGAGCAGGAGTAATGCCACATTCTTTAAATTTATCATAGTCCTTTCCAGACTTTGAACCACAAAAGGCAAGTGCAGATTTCAAATGTTTATCCTGATCTAGTGGTACACTTATTGTAAATTCTCCTGAATCTTCAAGTTGTCTATGGGTAAATCGAGACTTTCGCACTGGGACTATAAATATTGGTTTGCCCCAAAATACATTTATGCCACCCCAACCTATTACCATTGTGTTTACCTTTTCTCCCATTGTGTTTAAAAATATTCCCCCTGAAGTCAATTGTCTGTTAACTTCTAATATAAATTGATTATAAGGTATGTCTTTTAACATAATTTACCTCCTAAATTTGAAATGGATCACCTTTAACCTTTGAGCCATCTATTCTAGCCACAATTATATCACAGTTAAAATCTAAGTACAAATATTTTAAATTCCTATATTTCATTTTATAGCAATTATAAATTGAATATTATCAATATTAAAATTATAATTTTTAAAACATATATGATTTGATTACTAAATATTCAATTCCCTGCATATTTCTTATAATAGGGGGTGGGTGGGATGAAGATCTTCTTCCTAAACAAAAAATCTATAGTAGGAATAGTCATATTGATTATTGCCATAATAATTATTATGATCGCTTTATTTGGCAATAGGGCCCAGCCAACAAACATATTTATGCTGAGAGACTATAAACCCTAAAAGATGGGCATATGCCCATCTTTTCCCGTTTTTGCTGAATTTCTTTAAAGTCCAATATTTTGCTTTCTCTTTAGTTTATATTTTATATTATTAAAATCTATGGTACAATATAGGAAATTTACACGAAAGGAGACTTAGTAATGCATAACAATAATATTCCTGATATAAGAGGTAATCTTAGACGACACTTGATAGAAGTACCCGAATGTATACAGCATGCAAGTGGAATAAGAATATTTGGCAAACTCATCCGCTCCCTAGCCTTTACAACAGATGTCTCAATTATAAAAAATATAAATGCTGATTCCATAATTGCTGTATATCCCTTTACTCCACAACCAGCTATAACTCAAGCTATAACCATGGTTGCTGATGTTCCAGTCTTTTGTGGAGTAGGTGGTGGATTAACTAGAGGCAGAAGGGTTGTCAACTTGGCCCTTGATGCTGAATTTAAAGGAGCAATAGGTGTAGTAGTCAATGCTCCCACGCCCAATGAGACCATAATGGCTATGCGCAAAATTATAGATATACCCATAATGGTCACTGTAGTATCAGAAAATACCGATATTAAATCTAGATTAGATGCAGGAGCCACCATTCTAAATGTTTCAGGTGCAGCGAAGACAGCTAACATAGTAAGGCAAATAAGAGATGAATTCCCTGAGGTACCAATAGTCGCCACTGGAGGTCCTACTGAAGAAACTATTATGGCGACTATAGAAGCAGGGGCTAATGCCATAACATATACTCCACCAACCACTGGAGAACTCTTTAAGATTTCCATGGACAAATATAGACGCGAACTCAGTTAAATGTCTAATGCTTTTGAGCCTCAAAGCTATTTCAGCATCTTCCAAAACCCCACAATACTCATAGTGTACCAATTATTATTTCTATTTCATCAAATATAAAAAAGGCTATTCTAGATTTATTAACAGTTCTAGAATAGCCTTTTTATATCCTACTTTTTCTTAAATGTCATTTTACCATCCTGTGCATCTATAATTACTTTATCGCCTTCTTCTATATTGCCTGCCAGTATCTCGTCTGATAGGCCGTCTTCTACCATACGTTGTATTGCTCTCCTCAATGGACGTGCACCGTAATTCTCATCAAAACCTTCATCTGCTAGTAAGTCTTTTGCGTCGTCTGTAACCTCAATGGATATCTCCTGTGGTTCTAATCTCTCTGAAACATTTTCTAACATAAGATCTACTATTTCCTTTATATGTTCTTTTTCTAGTGAGTGGAATACTATTATCTCGTCAAGCCTATTTAAAAATTCTGGTCTAAACGTACGCCTCAACTCTTCAAGTACATTTTCTTTCATCTTCTCATATTCGCTTGACTTATCTTCATCTGTCACAAATCCCAGTGTCTTCTGTTTACGTATAGTATGGGCACCTACATTTGAAGTCATAACTATTACAGTGTTTCTAAAGTCTACAGTCCTTCCCTGAGCATCTGTTAATCTTCCATCTTCTAATATCTGTAGCAATATATTAAATACATCTGGATGTGCCTTCTCTATCTCGTCAAATAGTACTACAGAATAAGGCTTTCTTCTGACTGCCTCGGTAAGCTGACCTCCTTCATCATATCCTACATATCCAGGAGGAGAACCTACTAGTCTAGACACAGTATGCTTTTCCATATACTCTGACATATCTATTCTTATCATGGCTTCTTCATCGCCAAATAAGACCTCTGCAAGTGCTCTACACAATTCAGTTTTTCCCACACCTGTAGGACCTAAGAACATAAATGAACCTATTGGCCTATTAGGATCCTTAAGGCCTGCTCTTGCTCTTCTCACTGCCCTAGATACCGCTTCCACTGCTTCATCTTGTCCTATAACACGTTTATGAAGTATCTCCTCCATATTCATAAGCCGTTCAGCTTCATCCTCTGTAAGTTTTACAACGGGTATACCTGTCCAACTAGATACTATTGAGGCTACATCTTCTTCATCTACAATCTTGTCGCCCTCACTATTTTCACTTTCCCATTTTTTCTTTTCTCTTTCTATTTGCTCTTTTATCTTTTGCTCTTCATCTCTTATTTTGGCAGCCTTTTCATAATTCTGGTTCATAACTGCCTCTTCCTTTTCTTTACTAAGATCTTCTAATTTCTCTTCCAATTCCTTTAAATCAGAAGGAGGAGTAAATGCCTGTAATCTCACCTTAGATGCGGCTTCGTCTATTAGATCGATCGCCTTATCTGGTAGATATCTATCCCTTATATATCTATCTGATAGATTAACTGCAGCTTTAATTGCTTCATCAGTTATACGTACCTTATGATGGGCTTCATATCTATCCCTAAGTCCCATTAATATCTCTATAGCCTCTTCCTTAGATGGCTCCTCTACCATTACAGGCTGGAAACGTCTCTCTAATGCCGCATCCTTTTCCACATGCTTTCTATATTCATCTATTGTAGTAGCACCTATGATTTGTATCTCGCCCCTCGATAGCGCTGGTTTCAATATATTAGATGCATCAATTGCTCCCTCTGCAGCGCCGGCGCCCACTATAGTATGGAGTTCATCTAAAAACAGTATTACATCGTTTGCCTTCCTAACCTCATCCATTACAGTCTTTAATCGTTCCTCAAACTCACCCCTATACTTTGCACCTGCCACTATAGATGACATATCTAGAGATACAAGCCGTTTGTTTTTTAAAGGTTCAGGCACATTACCTTCAACTATACGCTGTGCCAATCCCTCAGCAACAGCTGTCTTACCTACTCCTGGTTCTCCTATGAGTACAGGATTATTTTTAGTACGTCTGCTCAATATCTGGATAACCCTCTCTATTTCCTTCTCTCTACCCACTACGGGATCTAATTTACCTTCCCTTGCCATATGGGTAAGATCGCGTCCATATTTATCTAAAGTAGGAGTATTACTCTGAGCAGGTCCTCTTTGTTGACCTGTTTCCATACCCTCTTCCTTTAACGCATTTATAATTTTTGCCCTCAAGGATTGTATATCCACTCCTGCATCCTTGAGTATTCGTACCGCCACACCTTCTCCTTCGCGTATAAGAGCAAGAAGAAGATGTTCAGTCCCCACATAATTATGTCCTAAACTCCTAGCCTCGTAAAAACTCAATTCCAATATTCTCTTTGTCCTAGGAGTATATCCAAACCCTCCATCAATCATAAAGTTTCCCTTACCAACGAGGGCTTCTATCTGCTCCCTTACTCGATCAGCATCTATTCCTTCCTCTTTTAAAACTTGTGCTGCTACACCTTCATTTTCTTGAAGTAAACCTAAAAGAAGATGCTCAGTCCCCACATAATTATGTCCTAATCTCTTTGCCTCTTCTTGCGCATATACCAATGCCCTCTGAGCCCTTTCTGTAAATCTCCCAAAAAATGCCATATAAATTACCTCCTCTTCAGACTTATTATATTAGGCGTCCTACTACCTCCGCCCTTACTATATCCAAATCAGTTCCCAACTTATTATGTTTCTCTGCATATGAATGGAGATTAGCTGATTGACCTAAAATCATGACTCTATCTATATCTGTAAGTGAAACATCTTCTATTATTCCCATGGATACTCCCAATCTTACCTGTGATAATAAAGCCATAAATTCTTTTATATTTAATTTTTTAGCATATTTCAAAATTCCTAATGATCTATACACATTATCCTCAAATTCAATTCCGTTTGCCTCATGAACAGCTTTCCTTGTAAGTTTTTCTTTCTCTGCTATTTGTTTTACCACAATCTGCAAATTTGCAACGATCTCTTTCTCAGTCGGACCCAGTGTTACCTGATTCGATATTTGGAATATATGTCCTAACGCCTCACTGCCCTCGCCATAAAGACCCCTTGCAGTTAGACCTATCTTGGATATGGTTTGAAGTATACCATTTATATGTCCTCCATATACGAGTGCAGGAAGATGCATCATCACAGATGCTCGCATACCAGTACCCACATTTGTAGGACACGAAGTTAAATATCCTAAAGTTTCATGATACGAATATTCTATATTCTCTTCCATCACATCGTCTACCTTATCTATTATATCCCATGCCTCTTCTATTTGATTCCCTGCCAATATACATTGGAAACGTATGTGATCCTCCTCATTTAACATTATACATATCTCTTCTTTATCATCTATTATGATACCCGTATAATCCGCCCGTTGGATAAGTTCTGAGCTAACTAAATGTTTCTCCACCAATATATTTCGTTCCACAGGATCTAGCTTGTACATGGGTATAAATTTAAGTCTATTTACCAATGCTGAATTGCTATTCATAATAGCATTATATACTTTTTTCATTGTTTCTCTGGCAGTTTCCTTATCCATAATTATTGGAAAAGGTAAACCTGCTATATTCCTCGCTAATCTCACCCTACTACTCATGACAACATCACGCATAGGGCCTGAATCTGTAATCCAGCTCACGCACTATGCCCCCCTTCGTCTTTCCTTCTAAGTTCTTCTTCTAGCTCTCGAATCTCATCTCTTAGTTTTGCCGCTTCCTCAAATGCTTCTGTGTTGACTGCCCTTTGAAGTTCAGCTTTTAACTTGTCTATCTCGCGCTGCAACTTATAGTTGAAACCCATTCGACTAGGTACCTTTCCTGTATGTTTTGTACCACCTTGTATTCTTTTAAGTATTGGTTCTAACTCTCTACTAAAATCTCTATAGCAATTTTCACAGCCTAATCGCCCTACTTGCTTAAATTGGGAGTAGGTCATTCCACAGGTGCGGCACTTTATATCTTCACCACCATGCACCACAGTAGAAGGAGCAGTCATATCCAAGAGCTCAGATAATAGATCATTTATTGTAAAGGGAGCAAATACGTTTATATCACTCCTCTGTCTTGCACATTCCTGACATAGATGTATTTCTGTTTTTTTGCCATTTACAAATTTCGTTAAATGGACTGTTGCTGGTTTTTCTTTACACTGTTGACAAATCATCCAATTACCTCCCTATATATCTTTATACCCTATATTTATTATGCATACACAAATATTTAATATGGTTTTTAGATTTTCCATCCTCAATTTCACTATCAAAATATAGTGGATAAAAGTATTTTAAATATCCAATTCCTATGATTCTTCATAAGAAGCTAGTATTGCTGTAAGCATACCTTTTAATATACTAGCTCTAACATTATCCCTAAGTGATGCTGGTATGGCTATAGATTTATCATCTATAGCGGCTTTCATAATAGAGGCCTCCCTAGGAGTTATGATCTCCCTCTCAAGTAATCCCGTTATAATATTTTCGCTCTCTCCTTGGGATATCTTCACTCCTATCTGTTCTGTTATAAGTCTATATATATAATCATCATCTTCTATATCTAGATGGACAATGCGAATATATCCACCGCCGCCACGCCTACTTTCTATATAATAGCCTTGCTCTAGTGAAAATCTTGTAGCCAATACATAGTTTATCTGAGAAGGAGCACACTCAAAATAGTTAGCAAGCTCATTCCGTTGTATCTCTAGTTGTCCTTCACTTTCTTTCAGTAACAATTTCAAAAACTCTTCAATCGTATCACTTAGTCGAGCCATTGTATCACCTCGCTGCTTTTGACTATCTTTGACCTTTCCTTGTACTATTATACTATATATTGCTCAAAAATAAACATCACTAATCTCAAAACTATATGAGTCTTCATATGTAATCCCCTTGTTTGTCCAAATTATATTCGTTTTTCTTATTTTTTCACAGATTATCTCCATATTCCTCCCCTGTTTCCCTTAGCACTCTATTTATAATATCCCAATCAAAACCTCGCCTTGCCATTGTCCTTCCTATCCTATGTAAATCTTTCTTTGTGGGAAAACCTCCATAACGCCTATATTGTTTCTGTGCAAGCTCTTTGGCTCTTAAAAACTCCTCTTCGTCATCTATCTGTTCCAGCGTCATATCTATTATTTCATTGGGAACTCCCTTTTGTTTGAGCTTATATGCTATCATCTTGCGCCCCACAGGCTTTGACGAAATAATATCCCTCATAAGTGCGTTGGCAAACGCCTCGTCGTCTATAAAATCATATTCTTTTAATCTCTCTATAACGCTTTCAACATCCTCCAAATCAAAACCTTTTCTTTTTAAATAATCTTCTATTTCCTTTTGGCTTCGCATCCTATATTTTAAGTAGTTGAGACTCATATTATAAGCTTTTTTAGTATTTTCCTCAGATATTAATTTCTTTAGCTCAATTTCATCTATTGTACTTCCCTTTTTTATATCATATTTAAACAGTAGTTCAGCACTTAAGGAAAAGGCATATTCATAATCGATATATATATTATATCTCTCCCTATTTCTCTTCTGCTCAACTATATCAGTTATAATAGCCATCTCAATAGACCTCCTCAATAGCTAAATAAAAAAATATTGCTAGAAAACTCTTATCTATTAATCCCATAGTAATCCTCATATAAGAACCTAAATTAAGCAAATGGGAGATGTGGCCACATCTCCCATTTGCTTAATTTTATGCACTTGCAAATACTTCTTCAAATTCTTGATAATCAAGCTTTTCTCTTTCAAGAAGAGCTTCAGCAACCTTATGAAGTTTTTTGAGGTTTTCTGAAAGAAGTTTTTCTGCTCTTTCATAACCAGCGTCAATTATCTTTTTAACTTCAGCATCTATAGCTGCTGCCACCTTTTCACTATAATTGCGCACTGAACCCCAATCTCTACCTATGAACACTTCATCATGGTCTCCATTATAAGACACAGGACCTAATTGTTCACTCATACCATATTCAGTAACCATCTTTCTTGCCATACGAGTTGCCCGCTCTATATCATTAGATGCCCCTGTACTAATATCATCGAGTACTAATTTCTCCGCTACTCGTCCACCTAAAAGTTGAGTTATCTCATCTAATAACTCTGTTTTGGATATAAAATATTTATCCTCTTCTGGGAGGGTAAGTGTATATCCTCCTGCCATTCCTCTTGGAATTATAGATATCTCATGTACTGGATCTGCACCAGGAATAAGTTTAGCCACCACTGCATGTCCTGCTTCATGGTAGGCAACCAGTTTCTTATCCTTCTCCGACATGACTCGGCTTTTCTTTTCTGGACCTGCTATCACACGATTTATAGCTTCCTCTAACTCTTCCATACCTATCTCTTTTTTAGACTCCCTTGCAGCAAGTATTGCAGCCTCATTCATCAAATTTTCAAGATCTGCACCTGTAAATCCTGGAGTTCTCTTTGCCAATACATCTAAATCTACTTCAGGAGCCAATGGCTTACCCTTTGAGTGGATCTCTAATATCTCGCGTCGACCTCTCACATCCGGCGCACCTACAAGTACATGTCTATCGAATCTCCCTGGCCTCAATAGTGCAGGATCTAATATATCATGTCTGTTAGTAGCCGCAAGAACTATTATACCCTCATTTGTGGAAAAACCATCCATCTCAACTAACAGCTGATTGAGTGTCTGTTCTCTTTCATCATGTCCGCCACCTAATCCAGCACCACGATGTCTACCTACTGCATCTATCTCATCTATAAATATTATACAAGGAGCATTCTTTTTTGCCTCCTCAAATAGATCTCTAACTCTAGATGCACCTACACCCACAAACATCTCAACAAAATCTGAACCACTTATCGAAAAAAACGGAACACCAGCCTCACCTGCAACAGCCTTTGCAAGTAATGTCTTCCCTGTACCAGGAGGACCTATAAGCAAAACCCCTTTAGGAATACGTGCACCTAATTGTAAGTATTTCCTAGGGTTTTTTAGAAAGTCTACAATCTCCCTCAATTCCTCTTTTTCTTCGTCAGCCCCTGCAACATCTTCAAATGTTACTCTCTGCTTATCACTATTATGGAGGCGTGCACGGCTCTTGCCAAACGACATGACCTTGTTGCCTCCTCCTTGGGCCTGCTGTATAAATACTACCCAAAATATTACGAATAGTACAATCATCACTAAGAATGGTATTAAACTTGCCCACCACGGCATCTCTGCAGTTGGCTGTGGCTCCCATTCAAAACTAAAATCCTCTGTGCTTATATCTTCAGGTCTAAGACCTTTATTTTCTGGTTTTTCCGCTTCTATTATCTGAACATCACTGCGAAATATCTCTTTTTTGGGGATAAATGTCTTAAAATCATACTTATCAGGAAAACTACTCTCTGGAATTTTAGATCCCTTTCTAAGTCCGACTGCATATCCCTTATCATTTGTCACAAGTTTTGCTATTTTTCCTTCTTTTATTTCAGATAAGAGCTCCTTATACGCTATGGTTTCCTGTTGACTTCCAACATCAAATAGAGCAACAACTGCTATTATGGTCACAAGTAGTATTAAATAAAAACCTGGGCCTTTCAAAAATCTCTTCAATTTCAGCCCTCCTTCATTAAAAAATTATAACACTGCAGTATAACATTTTAGCATGTAAAATTAAATAAAGCAAATATTATTTATTTTTTGTATATATCTGGATTTAATATCGATATATATGGCAAATTTCTATATCTTTCATTGTAATCAAGCCCATAGCCTACTACATATTCATCAGGAATTTCAAAGCCCACGTAGTCTATGTCAACAGGCACCTTGCGTCTAGATGGTTTGTCAAGACAACAACAAATCTTTAAACTGTTAGGTTTTCTAGATAGTAAATTTGATTGAAGATAATGAAGTGTCAGTCCTGTATCTACTATATCCTCTACTATGAGTACATCCTTGCCCTCTATCTCAGCATCTAAATCTTTCAATATGCGAACTACTCCCGAAGAATGAGTCGATGCCCCATAGCTAGATACCGCCATAAAATCCATAGCCAAAGGTAGTTTAATTTCCTTTGAAAGATCTGACATAAATATAACTGCCCCTTTCAAAATACCTATGAGTATAAGATTTTTCCCCCTATAATCTTCTGTTATCTCAGCACCTAGCTCCTTTACCCTTTTTATCAAAGTCTCCTCATCTATTAATATTTCACCTATATTATCCATCTATAATGCCTCCACATTCTCTAATGTTTTTGTAAGCACAATCATTTATTTATAAACTTGTTTAGCCCGTAACTCGATTATATTTTTAGTTTTATCCGTAATTTTATAATCATCACTTATTTGATAACCTACTACCCATACTATAGTATTACCATCTACTACTAAAGGTATATTATCTCGCATATACTTAGGGATTTTCTCATCTATAAAAAAATCTTTTAACTTTTTACTTCCTTTCATCCCTAAAGGCCTAAATCTATCACCTTTTAACCTATTTCGTATACGTAGGGAATTTGATATCCTGTCTCCATCTATATAGACACAATATGGATCCTTAAACTCAAATCTATCTACATATCTTGTCTGTATTTCCATGCTTATTTCGTCTATTACAGTAAGTCCTGGCACCTTAAGTTCCAAATTAAACTCTACTTTTTTCTTATCTACCCCCTTTATCAGTAATATTGCATTATAATCTCTATAGACAGTTAACTCAAGTGGCAAAGTTATTGAAGTTCCAGTATTAGAATTGCATACATCTAAAATACTATCTATATGTTTCTGCCCTATATTAATCACACTACCACATAGATAGTCTATACATGTCCTGACTATTCGCCTCTTCACTGCCACATGACAGGATGTGAGAAAATCTAGAGGGATAACCACCTTATCTGATTTAACAGCTATATTCCTATCTATTAATTCATTTACATAATCAGATAGAAATTCATCCTCATCTCCTATTATTTCTGTCATACGAATTATACTTTCCTTAAAGTTTGGATTAAAATTCTCTTCAATATAGGGTATAAGCTCATGTCGTATCTTATTTCGTGTATAGATAGTACAATCATTTGTATGATCATGCCTATATGGAATATTTTCCATTGCAAGATATTCTTCTATAGATACTCTGTCAACTTCTATTAGAGGTCTTATTATCTTATTGTCCCTTATCGGCTTTATACCTCTGAGTCCTTCCATACCCGTACCTCTTATAATATTGTGAATAATCGTCTCAACTTGGTCATCTCTGTGATGGGCAAGGGCAATTTTATTACCATCTATCTGCCTCAAAACTTCATCAAAAAAAGAAAATCTTACTCGTCTACCTGCTTCTTCTTCTGACAACCGCCATTCTTTTGCAAGTTCAGATACACAGGCCTTCTTTAAAAAAAATGGGATGCCCCATTCTATGCATATATCTTCCACATAGGCTGCATCAGCATCAGCATCTTCACCTCTAAGCCCATGATTAATATGGGCAACATATATCTCTATACCAAGTTCATGTCTCAACCTCTTTAATATATGAAGCAAAGCCATAGAGTCGGCGCCGCCAGAAACTCCGACTAACACCCTATCACCTTTAGTTATCATATTATATTTTTCTATGGTATCTAATACCCTATATAGCATTCCATCACCTTTGTCTTTGAATAATAATATTCTATCTTTTTTATTCTATTTTTTCAAGTTATTTAGCCAAAAAACCAAAAGCTTCTCTCTTTTTCCCTATACTTGACTAATAAATTATTCAAAACTAAAAATTCCTATGATTCTGTCACCATTGCCATATATGACATGAACATAAGAATTTATACAATATTTATCACAGTCCAATACTAAAAAGAGTTAACCATAGTCGCAATTACTTTATCAAAAATCAGCAATTCATTTTATTGTGGTAATCCAAATAAATTTTTGATTTCCTGACAGTTACACCTTTAGTTAGGACCTTAACAATTATAACTCATAATGATCGCCATACTCGGCTCACCATCACTGTCATATCATCCTTAACCTCTCCCCTTCCCATCTCCAATGCACAATCCATAATATAATCTGCTAATTCTTGGGGATTCTTAGTATGATTCATGGCAATTACACTACTTAACCACCTATCCTTATCAAGCTCGCCATTATATGAATCTAGTATCCCATCTGTAATCATAATTATCATGTCACCATCTTGTAGTTTAACCGTCTTTCTATCCAGCTCAATATTTTCAATAATCCCTATGGGCAAACTTGAACCATTTATTATATCAATTGTATTTCCCCGTTTTATAAATGTGGACACCGCACCAATTTTTATAAATTCTGCATATCCTGTTATCTGATCTATAATACATATATCAGCAGTGGCAAACATCTCATCTTCCGATCTTAATATAAGAACTGAGTTTATAGTTTTTACAGTTACATCTAATTCAAATCCAGCCTCCATGAAATTTTCAAGGAGACATATTACATCTTGACTCTCTAAAGCAGCCCTACTACCTGAACCCATGCCATCACTTAAGGCAAGCATAAATTTTCCGCCCTTTAGTTCCATAAAGGAATGACTATCTCCCATTACACTGTTATGTCCCTTTGCTTTACATGATATTCCCGTTATAATATTAATTTTTTTAGCTTCCTCTAGATATATAGAACATTCATCTCCACCTGCGTATATGCACTCTCTATTCTTACATGCAAATGTCTTATTAAACATCTGAGATACTACTCCCTCAACTACCTTATTACATTCCCTTCTCCCCCTACATGCCTTCTTTACAATGCTCACTTCTACTTTACCAGTTGCCTTTTCAAGTACTAATACATCCTTACACCTAACGCCCCTCTTATCCAGTTCTATTTTTATCTGTTCTTCCATTCCTCTCTTAAAATGTATATCTATATCTATTTCAGCTGCCACCTCATCTATTACATGGGAAATTCCTAAGAGTTGATCCGCTACCAGATATCTACACTCGTCAAGCTGTCGCTCCCATTTTAGATTGTCCCTGTATATGGAATATATCTCATTTGCCTTTTCAATTATGGCATGGGGTTTATAACAGCGATTAGATAATATATCACTCTCCGCCAACTCACCTTTTTTATCAATAGCAGTTAAGAGTTTAAAAAGACTATTATAGGTAATATAGAATCCCTTTTCCCAACAACTTTTATAGAGGGAACAATCAAAACATACCGCATCAGCTATTGAGTTTATTATATTGTTTACATCACTGCTTATTGTTTCATAATCATTGTCTCCTGCTATATCACTGAAAGTTTTAGATAGTTGATTGAACACCATCGAGAACTCCTTAAGTCGATTTGAAATTATATCCTGCATCCTGCGTACATACAATACCTGCTCCTTGTGTCTAACAACGGAAGCATCAAAGAACTGAGTTATATAATCTAACATATAAGTAGGAGTTATAACGAGAAGTATTCCTCCACCTATTATATCTTCTAGGGGCATTATTGTATACGTAGACCTGTTTATGTAAAATGTGATCAAAGCATTTGCTATTACAAAAGCAATTCCAGTAGTTATACGTCCCAAATCCTTAAAAGTACCTGCCATCAAACCACATATCCCTAAACAGCCAATGAAGACTGTATCAGACATCCCTGCTAGAGATAACACAAATCCAACTGTTATACCTATGCTAGCCCCTACACCTGCACCACCTACATATGCAGATATGAGAATAATATATACAGATAATACATTTCTAAATGACAGAAAAAATAATTTAGCATCCCAAAATCCTACAATCACAAGAGATATAAACACACTTATGCATATCATCTCTTCGTTTGACAAAATACGTCTTCTCTTATTTACAGATAAGATATCTATAATATAGCTAAATATATATACCATTATAAAAGCGATGATTCCCTCTGATATATCTATTATAAAATTGTATAATACAAATCCTCTAAAATACAAATATATTAAATCTGCTATAAAGAGGGATATTAGCGCAACCAAACTCTTTTTTATTTTATCTAGTCTCTCACATCTCTTTTTTATGGCCTGTCCATATATATAAATCATGACAAGAGCTATTATATATTTCATACCCTCTATTCCAAAATTAACACTTAGTATACCAATAGATATGGAAAGCAAGAAACCTAAAGAGTGAAACTTACTAAAGAGAAATGAAGCATAAAGGGCAACACCAAAAGGTGCCAATTCATCTAGTATAACTACCCGCGATATAAAAAATGATGCAAGTATCCAGCAAATTTGAAAAACTATGTCCTTCTTCTCTATGCTTTGACTTGTCTTTACTTGTTGCCCTTGCTTTTTATTTAAATATATTACATTATTATGTTGATAAATACCTTTTTCCATTGGCTATAGCACCACCTAACACAATTTCCCATCATTTGGTAGTGCTAATTATAGCAGAAAGTCTGTGAATTATTTGTCAATATAAGCAGACTGAGCAAAAAAAATTTACGACAAAAACAACTATGATTGCATATTAAAATAGATATAATATGGTAAGTGGATAAACTAATTTGTTAAGAGTTGTCTAATTTTTTTACATAATCACCAAAAGGTTTAAAAGTTTAATTTATAATACAAATAGTACAAAAGGTTTCGAAGCTTAAGCTTCGAAACCTTTTGTATTATGGTGGGCACAATAGGGCTCGAACCTATGACCCCCTGCTTGTAAGGCAGGTGCTCTCCCAGCTGAGCTATGCGCCCAAAGTTGGTAGCGGCGAACGGATTCGAACCGCTGACACTTCGGGTATGAACCGAATGCTCTTGCCAACTGAGCTACGCCGCCAAAATTGGTTGCGGGGGAGGGATTTGAACCCTCGACCTCCGGGTTATGAGCCCGACGAGCTACCTGACTGCTCCACCCCGCGTCATTTAGTCTTTCTCAACGGCAAGTTCTATTCTACAATATATCGAGAATAATGTCAACACCTTTTTTTGTTTTTTCATCTTGCCAACAATAAACCTTCCAATATATCTTTGTCACTCACTACTATTTCACTCGCACCTATAATATCCATAGCTACAATCAATATATAGATACCTGGTAGAATAATATCAGCACGTTCGGGCTGTAGCCCTTTCACATTTTTTCTCTCATCTAATGACATAACTTTTAATCTATTAAATATAGACAAAACTCTTCTCTGGGATAGTTTATATCCATGTATTTTATTTTGCTCATACAACTCAAGCTCAAGATCAATAACCGCAAGTGATGTTACTGTTCCACCTGTACCAATTAGACATCCAAAGCAATCACTGTAATCATATTTCAATATACACTGTATATGCCATTTCATAACTGAATTTTTCCCAATGTCAATAACTCCTCGTCTTGTCACGACTTTCTCTCCTCTAACCTTAAAAAAGCAAAAAAGCGCATCCCTTTGGAATGCGCTTTGAGTCTAATTTAAAATGCTGATATTGTCAACGGCCTCTATATCCCCCTCCAGAATGCTTAGCTTCCCTATTTTTAAGATCCGATAGACGATCCTCGCTCTCTTTCATAAATTTAGCAAGGTTTTGTTCAAAATTTTCCTTGTCTTTCTTAGCTTCTCGAATAGATAGGCTAATTCTGCCCCTTTCATCTATCGACAAGACTTTTGCCTTTACCTTTTCATCTACCTTTAAATAGTTATTAATATCCTTTACATAGGTATCTGCAATCTCAGATATGTGTACCATACCTGACTCTCCATCTGGAAGATCTAAAAAAGCACCAAAACTCGTTATTCCAGAAACTACACCTTCTACAATTTGTCCAACCTCAACTGGCATAAACTAAGGTTTCCTCCTCTTTTAATTTTTCTCTTCAATGAAGACTTTTTCGCCTTCTCGCACCCAGCCCAATTTTTCTCGAGCCATACGCTCAATATAACTCTCAGACTGAGTATATTCTATTTGACGCTCTAGATCGCTGTTTTCTTCTCTAACTTGCTCTATCTGAGTTTCTAATTTGCATGTTTCCTTATTTTGTTCCCTAAGTATGAATTCTTGTTTTACAAAAATAGTTGCAAGATAGACAAAGATAAACAACATCACAACAACTTTTATTCTAGGTTTTATTACATAGCGCTTTTTATTCATTCCCTTCCCCTCTTTATATTTCCCATTGACACTTTTAGAAGTTCTCAGGTACCTACTAATCTAGTTAAGTATATTTCATATACCCATCCAAGGGTCAATGAGTATAATACAACTAAATGGTACCATTAACCTGAAAATAAGTAGCTTATAATATATGCTAGTAACTATAATATATACTATAAAATCATATATTACAAGACCTACTTATTAAGATAATTCTACATATATGATAAAAATCCTCCTTTTACGAATTTTTTTCCTTTTATAGCTCATCTTTTATCTTTTCTCTATTTAATCTTCTTTCTATATTTTTTTTACATTCTTTCCACATTCGCTTTGGCTTTTCTATTAAATCTATAATCCATTGAAAGGGATAGGTAAGACATTTTATTATTTTTCTGTATAATCGTATAATTCCTCTACCAAATACCGTAAGAAAATGCCTTATATATCTACTTACTGTCAAAATATAAAGCGCCCAACCAATGGCAAGTCCTACAATGCTATATACTCTGATCTCACCACTACTAACATAAAAAAATCCCACTATAGACAGCATAGTCACTATAATCCAAAAAAATATATCCATTATCATAGTAACTGATTTTGACAGCTCAACTAGAATATGTATCACTCTATATACATCATATATAATCCCTATAATTATACCCATATATACCGCTGATAAAAAAATATAGGCCTGGTTCGACGTAGACATCAACATCTTATATGCCCCCTATTTAAAGAGTCGTCCCCAAATTCCAGTCCCCCTATCACTGAATCCATCACTATACTCAAGAGCTATTACCTCGCCTTCTACGATCAAATGCCCCTCTTCTAAATTTAGTTTGTTTATATGCAAACCTTCACCATGTAATGTTATAAAACCCATATCGGTTGCAAGTAATACCATGGTTTCATCAAAACTATCTACGTCAGCAACACCTGTTATAGTAACTTTAGTACGATTTTCCATGACAACACTATGACTGCGATTTCTTACAACATTCTTATTGTCCATATCCCTCACCATTCCACCTATACACCCCTTCTAAATAAATCGCCTTACTTGATAATATATGCCCATATATAAATAAGTATGTGCAAAATACTTCCAGTATTATCGATAATACTGGAAGTATTTTTAATCCCACATATTGGTTATTTTTATTCCCTTAAAATAATGGGTGAGGATCTCCGCTGCACTTTTCCCATCCTCTGCCATAGAATAAGCTCCCCACTGGGACATTCCCACACCATGTCCATAGCCTCTCCCCTTAATAGTTAGGGTTTCGTCCTTATATTCTATACTATCTAGAAGGGTAGATTTCATTACCTTGCTATCAAGAGCTACCCTAAAATCCGGAGCTGATATCTCTATATCATCAAATTTCAATGTAACAGCCCTACCAGAAGGACCCTTTTTCCCAATAGTTACTTTTTTAAATTTTTCTATGCCGCTTCCCATCTTATTTAATGCCTCAATAACCTTATCCTTTGGAAAAGAAGCTGTCCATTTTCTCTCATCTGCAGGTACTTCATCACCTGTATCTGGAGATTTGACGCTAACTATGTAGGGTGGATTCTCTTCTTTATAGTTTAATCCTTCTTTAGAATCTGCCGTTATACCCCCTGCATTTGAATGAAACCATGTTTTTGTAAATTCTCCATTATAAGTAAGTATTTGCCCCCTTGTTTCATCCACAACTTTATTGATTGTATCATTTATTTCTTCTCTGTTCCAAGCCTGTGCCTCTTCAATATCGGTAGATATATGGGCATCTGAATTATGTTTTGAATGTCCCTTTGTCGATATGAAATCAAGTACAAATGTACGCGCTATTATAGCCTGGGCCTTTATAGCTTCAACAGGCCAATCATTTTTTATCTCACCTGCTACCACACCTTTTACATAATCTTCAAAGTCCATCTCCTCAACTTTACCTGTATCATGCATATATACCTTTAATTTGGGCTCCACTCCTTCTTGAGCTTGGAGCTGTTTGGGAAGTGCAGGTCGTTTTGTCTCTTCTGACAGTTTTTCTTTCTGTGAAGGGGGTTTTTCCTCTTCAGATTCCTTTCTTTGGACACACGATGAGAATAGAAAAAGAAAAACAGTTAGTACCAATAGATATGACACGCCTCTTTTAAAATTCATAGAATTCCTCCCATTTTTATTCTTGATACATAGTATTTACAAAAAATAAAACTAAAATTCAATTATAATAATTGAATTTTAGTTTTATGTGTAATAATCTATAAAATATAATCTTCCCTAAAACTCTATCAAGAAAGCTCCCTGTACATATTACCTGCATCCTTCTTTAAGGCATGTTCCGATATATCCAACACTTCATATCTTTTTATATTATCTCCTAATCTAATTTCTATCACATCTCCCACATCCACATTCGCCGATGGCTTTGCCACCTTTCCATTTAAAAACACTCTACCTTGTGTACATACCTCATTTGCAAGGGTACGCCTCTTTATAATGCGAGATACTTTTAAGTATTTATCTAAACGCACAATATCCCCCCTTTTAGTTTTATCTAGACTTTCAATCCCAAAAATATAAAAACCGGGTGATATGCCCGGCCTTTATTTTATACACAACTATTGAACAGCATCTTTCAAAGCTTTACCAGCTCTGAATACTGGAGCCTTAGAAGCAGGAATTATAATTTCCTCCCTTGTTTGAGGATTTCTGCCCTTTCGCTCTGCCCTCTGACGTACCTCAAATGTACCAAAGCCCACAAGCTGCACCCTTTCTCCATCTGCAAGAGCCTCCGTTACCGATTCGATGAAAGCATTTAATGCTTTTTCTGCATCTTTTTTTGTAAGTTCACTTTTCTCTGCTATAGCAGCTACTAATTCCGATTTATTCACTTTTTGTAACCTCCTCTTTATTAAAAATTGACACTAATAGCATATTCGCTATATCTACTAAAATTCCTCCTTTTTAGACAGGAATTTTAAAATTTTTTCCTATTGTAGAATATTAGTTATATGTTTACCATATATTACATGTTTTATACATATCAACCCTTAGGAAATAGCTCTTTTGCACTATTCCAAAGTTTGTCCATCTCTTCCAAGGACATATCTTCTATAGATATATCGGCATTATCTTCGATATACTTAAATCTATTTATAAATTTTTCTATAGTAGATGTAAGGGCAAGCTCAGGTTCTATTTTTAGAAATCTTGCCACATTCACAGTTGCAAACAGCACATCCCCAAGTTCATCAGTTATTCTGTCTATATCATCAGTTAAATATACCTCTTTTAGCTCGCATATCTCCTCTTCCAACTTCTTAAATGTGTCATCCACTTTATCCCAATCAAAACCAACTAATGCAGCCTTTTTTTGTACTTTATATGCACGCATTAAAGCTGGTAAATTAGAAGGTATGTCCTGTAATACCTGAGTATAAGTCGTAAGCCCCTTCTCTTCTTTCTTTATATTTTCCCAATTTTTAATTACTTCTTCCTGTCCATCAACTACTGCATCACCAAATATATGGGGATGCCTGTGAATCATCTTTTTACATACACCTGACATTACATCATATATATCAAACTGTCCATGTTCCTTGCCTATCTGAGCATGGAATACAACCTGAAACAATACATCCCCAAGTTCTTCTATGAGCTTGTCTACATCTTTTTTATCTATGGCATCTAAAACTTCATATGTCTCTTCAATGAGGCATTTTTTTAGACTCTGGTGGGTCTGCTCCCTATCCCATGGACAGCCATCCTTTGAACGAAGTAAGGCTACTATCTCTTCTAGGTATTTAAAATCATACGAATCCACCTCATACATGGATAGTGAAGGAATATATAGACAAGTTGTATGATCGTATACATCTTGTCTGTCAAGTTCATAGAGTCCTATAGATATATAGTCCACTGAATCATCTATAAGATATACCTCAAGGTCTGGGGGATAAAACCTCAAAAGCTTTAGTTTTGTCTCGGCTGCCACTATGGGACTCCATATATCTGTAATTACTGTAGGTAATCTAGTGTCTATGTAGTAATGAACTAGCGCCGGCGCTGCAATTATCTTTAGCCCATCCATAGCACTTATCTTTACCTTTGATAGGACCCAATTACTCCGTCCTATCCCTGGAACTATCTCTATACAAAGCTGCCTTCTATCTACCTCTCTCAACAGTTCCCTGGATAGACGTTCGCCCACCATAGGGTCTCCAGGTAGAGCGAGTACCACATTGCCTTGCTCTAACCTTTCAATTACGTATTCTACCATACTTTCATATACTTGGTCAAAGTCTTTTTTTATATTGTAAAATTTATCTAAACTTTCGAATACTATTCCCTGTTCTTTGAGGTATGGTATGGCGCCATGTTCCATAGTTCTAGTTATTACTATATCGCCTCTTTTTAATACCTCGATAGCTCCTAAAGTTAAGTATCGTTCATCTCCTGGTCCTAAACCTACAATAGTAAGTGTGTTTTTCATATTCTCACCTTCTCATAGATTCAATATCAATCCTTTAAAAGTCCTACCTTGTCTAGTGCCCTTACCAATTTATCCCCCTTAGGCATAAGCTCTAAATCCGTTCTTCTTACCATTCCAGTCGCAAATACCATAATAATATATATAATTACCCCTACTACTATAGACAAAAGAGTTGATTTAATGTTACTTCCCAAAATATTAAATGAATAGCCATAAGTCATAGATACACATATACCCATGACACCTGTGGCAATCGCTGGTTTCAATATAAAATCAACTATACTAAAATCTACTCTAGCATATCGTATAACAGCTGCAAAGTCCAATATTGCCGCTATTCCATAACAAACTACTGTACCTATTGCCGCACCCCTTACATTTATCTCTGGAATTCCTACCAATACAATTGTCAAAATTATCTTGAATATGGCACCTGTAGCAAGATTTTTTACAGGTACTATAACCTTATCTACCCCTTGAAGTATTGCTGTAAGTGTCTGTATAAGTGTCAAAAATATGACGCCTACTGCCAATATAGAGAGTAATTCTCCCGTGGCAACAGCCTTTGCCTTATCCATATTTCTATATAAAAATTCAATTATTGGAGTCGATAATACTGCCATACCCATGGCTGCTGGCATACCTATAAATAAAGTAAGTTTAATTCCTACACTGGAGCGATTTCTTATTTCTTTCCAATCCTTACTCGCATAGGATTCAGATATAGCAGGAACTAGACTCATTGCCAATGCAACTGTAAATATTGTAGGAAAACTTATAATGGGATTTGCGCCCCCTGTAAGCATACCATAAAGACTCGTAGCCTGAGATTTTGTATACCCTACTGCCTTTAATCTATTTATCACTATAACCGAGTCAGCAAGATTTACAATGGGCATTATAGAAGCTCCTATTGTCACAGGAATAGCTATATTTAAAATTTTCCTTATAAGACTGCGTTCACTCTCATAGTATTTAGGTTTTGGTGAACGTCGAATCTTATCAAATAGTACTTCTCGATTCCTCTTGAACATTCCCATAAGTAGAGCTAGAGCTGCTACTTCACTTAATGTTACACCTAATAGTGCCCCAGCAGCACCATATTCTGGTCCCTTATCAATCCAGGCAGATGCAAATACAAGTCCCATTATGAGCTTGCCAAATTGCTCTACAATCTGTGAAAGGGCTGTAGGTGTCATAAACTGTAAGCCTTGGAAATAGCCCCTATATGCCGACATCAACGATACAAAGAATAGAGCAGGAGCAATTGCCATAAGTGCATATACACTACTTTCGTTACTCTGTAATTTTGCAAATAAAGGACTAAATACAAGAAGTATAAGAGACGTTACAATACCTATTGTAAACAAAAGTTTAAACGAAGTCCTAAATATCTTATAGGCACCTCTTTGATCTCCCAAAGTCACCATTTCTGACACCAACTTAGATATGGCAGTAGGAATACCTGCAGTGGATATAACCAACAAAAATGCATATATGGGATAAGCTAACTGATATATACCCATCCCCTCTGTATCTATAATATTCATAAGAGGTATACGAAACAGGGCACCTATGAGTTTAGCTAACAATCCAGCTACTGCAAGTATTGCTGCTCCCTTGACAAACGATTTTTTACCCATCTCAGTCCTCCTGAAAAATCATTATATCATATTATATCACTAAACCAATATATAAAGAATACAAAAACCAAAAAGACACCGTACATAGCGGTGTCTTTTTGGTTTTTAGTTAAATCATTATTCTAATTGTCTTGCCAAAAAACTTGCTGTTGTCTCAGCTACTTTTATTTCCGTATCACCCATTACAACATCAGGTTCTCTAGAAAGAAGTATAACAGCTCCAACCACGTCTCCCATATTATTGATCGGTGCTATAACCTGAGCCGTATATTTAGATGGGGTATCTTCACCTTCTACAAGGGGATATAGCTCCCCATCCTCACTACTATTCACCACGACTGTGTCCTTTTCATGGATTATCTCCTCTAACTCAGGACTTATTCGCTTCTCCATAAACTCTTTTTTTACCGTTCCGCTCACAGCTACAAATGTATCTTTATCGCAAATACAAGCAATATGTTTTAAATTACGATTGAGCGCTTCAGTATAATCTTGGGCAAAACTGCCCAGTTCATATATAGGCGAATATTTTTTGAGTATTACTACACCGTCCTTGTCTGTAAATATTTCTAGAGGGTCACCTTCCCTTATGCGCATTGTACGCCTTATTTCTTTTGGTATTACAACCCTACCTAGGTCATCAATTCTTCTTACTATTCCTGTTGCTTTCAATCGCGTCCCTCCTTTATCTTATATACATAGAAAACCAGCCTTACATTTATATTATCTTACTGTTAACTGGTTTTTATGCGTTCAAATGGTAAAAAACTCTTTTTATTTACCACCTCAAAAGAAGGGACAAAATTACAAGATTATAATCGCTTCTCGTATTTTTTTATATTTGCCTCTTCTTGCCAATCTTCCACCAAGCTTGTCCATCTTTCATTCTTCTTTTCATCCTCAACTACAATCTTGAGCATATCCTTCGTCTCATCTATAGTAAAAGTCTTCTCTGGGAGTATTTCGTATAGTTTTATTATATGATATCCAAAATCGCTAGCAACAAGATCAGATATATCTCCCTCTTTTTTTAGATTAAATGCTGCCTCTTTAAAAGACTCTACAAAATTGGAATTTTCATTTAAGACATATCCCTCATCTATATCCATACCCAGATCATCGCTATATTCCTCTATAAGATTTTCAAAATCCTCTCCTGACTTTACCTTTGCAAGAACATTATTAGCTTTGGGTTCTAATTCAGCTAACCTTTCTTGAAGAAATTTATCTGCTGCTTCTTCATCCCCACTATACAGTAAAGTCTCATATTCACTTTGATCCGAATCTGAAAGTCCTATTAATATGTGTTTTACCCTTATATACCCTTCTGGCCTATAGAGTTGAACTGGTGCCATATCTATAGATTCTGGATTCTCTTTTTGTTCCTTTAATTTCTCATCATAATACTTTTGTATATCTTCATCTGTTACCTCAATATCCTTCAACATCTCATCCATGAATCGATTTATCTGCTCATATTTAGCTTCTCTTTCCCAGAACTCTTCTTCTGTAATTCCAATTTGCTGTATATATTCACTTAACTGTTCTTCTAACTGCTCTTCTGCAAGTTTTTTTATGTCTTTATCTTTGTTATCTTCATCAAGTTTTAAGCTTTCCTCTATATATTCTAACATCTGATTGCGAACTTCTGTCTTTATTTCATCATCTACTTCAAATCCCGCTGCAACAGCCTTGTTATATATAACATTTTCCTTTATAAGTGAATCTAGCACTACTTCTTTTATCTGTTTTATGGTATCTTCATATTCAGAGTTCTCTTCCACTTCGTCTGTGATTCCATAAATCGATTTATACTGTTCATATAAATCCAAAAAATCTCCCTTTAATATTTCATTATCATCTACTTTAGCAACTACCCGCTGTCTGTCTTTTTCAGGATCTATCTTAACCACATCACATCCCACTACAGATATGAAAAGGGATATAGTACATATTATTAAAACGATCCTCTTTGTCATGTTCATACTAAAAATCAATCCTTTCCTAATGATTAAATCTCATAATCCTATTATATATAGAATCTATCCTTGTTGCAATTGTAAAATTCTTTCTAAAATTTCTTTTATAAGTTCCAGTATAACATTAGAATTCATATTATCCATCCTCAAAGTAAATATGGGTGTGGGATAACTTCTATATTCAAGTACCTTTCTATACTCATTTAATATTATCATAATAGTCTTAGAGGATAGTTTCATACCCTCCACTATTTTGAATATTACAGCTTTGTTTCGCTCTGATATCTCCCCTATACCTATTCTCTTGGCAAGGGCTCTTATATAAGAAATATCTATTAATGATTGAACTTCCCTTGGCATATCTCCAAATCGATCTATGAGTTCATCCTCCACATTAAACTTATCTTCACTATTCTCTATAGCTGCTATCTTCTTATAAAATTCTATCTTATGTGCTTCATGGGGTATATAGGAATTATCTATATATGCATCTACCTTTATATCTATAGTAGGCTCAATATCTGGTTTTGGCTGCTGCCCCTTAGCAGTCGCAATGGCTTCATTTAAAAGCTTACAATAAAGATCATAACCCACCGCTGCCATATGGCCGTGCTGTTCTGGTCCTAATAGATTACCAGTACCGCGTATTTCAAGATCTCTCATGGCAATTTTAAATCCTGCACCAAACTCTGTAAACTCTCGTATAGTCTTGAGTCGCTTTTCTGCTACCTCTGACAAAACCTTATCCCTTTGATAAGTAAGATATGCATACGCTCTGCGATTAGAGCGTCCTACCCTGCCTCTAAGCTGATAGAGTTGAGATAGACCAAAATGATCTGCATCGTATACTATTACAGTATTTACATTTGGTATATCAAGTCCACTTTCTATTATAGTAGAACATAAAAGCACATCATATTTGCCCTCATAAAAATCTATCATAACCTTCTCTAATCTGCGTTCTCCCATCTGGCCATGGGCAACCCCAATACTCACATCTGGCATAATTCTTGACAGCTCACCTGCCATCCAATCAATATGCTTCACCTTATTATATACAAAATATACTTGGCCTCCCCTTCCTACCTCTCGCATCACTACTTCTTTTACAAGGGCAGGGGTATACTCAACCACATATGTCTCCACCGGATATCGTTCTTCTGGCGGAGTTTCAATTATACTTATATCCCGTATACCCACAAGTGACATGTGCAAGGTTCGAGGAATAGGAGTAGCAGTCAATGTAAGAACATCTACATCCCTCTTTATATTCTTTATAGTTTCTTTATGATCAACTCCAAAACGCTGTTCTTCATCTATTATGAGAAGTCCCAAATCTTTGAACTTTACATCTTTACTCAATAACCTATGCGTACCTATTACAATATCCACATTGCCTGTACGAATATTATCAATTATATTCTTCTGCTCAGTAGGTGTCCTAAACCGGCTTAATACATCCACTACAAAGGGAAAATCCTCGAATCTTTGAGAAAATGTCCCATAATGTTGCTGGGCAAGTATCGTTGTAGGCGTAAGCACTGCTACCTGCTTACCATCCATCACAGCCTTAAAAGCCGCCCGTATTGCAACTTCTGTCTTCCCATATCCCACATCTCCACATAATAGTCTGTCCATAACTTTATCTGATTCCATATCTGCTTTTACTTCTTCTATTGCCTGTAGTTGATCTTCTGTCTCTACATGAGGAAACATATCTTCAAATTGTCTTTGCCAATCAGTATCAGGGGAAAATTTAAATCCCTTCATTTTTTGCCGCGCTGCATATAACTCTACAAGACTATACGCAAGCTCTTTTACAGATTCTCTTGCCTTGGCCTTCGTCTTTTGCCAATCACTGCTTCCCAATTTAGATATTCTAGGTTTGCCATCGCCCATACCAATATAAGGTTGAATATTATCCACCTGATCAGTAGGAACATATAACGTATCAGAACCAGAATATTGTATGTTTAAATAATCTCTCTTCTGTCCACCTACTGTGAGTTTTTCTATACCTAAATATCTACCTATCCCATGATTTTCATGAAC
>DGES01000001.1:10315-15179 GCA_002386065.1 Firmicutes bacterium UBA3920 | reverse complement strand
CAAAAGTAATTCTTCTCCCTTTTCTGAAAGGGCTGAGCTAATACCGCGTCCTCTAGATTTAGTACCTGTTAAAAGTATGATGCTATATCCCTTAGACTTCCAAAAATTGATGTCAGAGACTAGCATGTCTAGTTTTCCTTGATATGAAGGTAGAGAACGAGCCGATAGATTATATACCACCTTAGCTCTAAAATGATCATCTAATCTAGGCAAACCCCTGAGCACAACCTTTTTTGAGTTATCCATAATTTCCAAAAATTGCTCATATGGCAAAAATACCTCTAATTGGTGGGGTAATACCTCGCCTTGCTCTAGTCCATGCTTAAATCTTTCATTAAACTCAAATATCCATATGTCATATCCTTCTTCTATACGATGGGGCTCATCAAAAAATACTGCACCATCTAAATAGTCAAGTATTGTAGCAGGCTCTGAATAAATATATGAAAAAAACATCTCGATGTAATCATCTATTATATGGTTTTTTAGCTTTTCTATGGCCTCTTGAGTCTTTTTTATTATATTGTCTTTAACGCTAAGGGATAATCCATCATTCTCCTCTAAGTATTCATCCAAAGCATTCTCTAATCGATATATTATTCCAGGTACGTCCTCAGAAGATATTATAAACTCCCTACATGGAGATATGGTTACACTATCCACCTTTTCAGTCGACAATTGTGATATGGGATCAAACTTTCGAATTGAGTCTATCTCTATATCAAAAAATTCTAATCTAAAGGGGGTATCATAAGTGAGGAGGAATATATCTATTATACCTCCCCTTTGACTAAATTGCCCTGGACCCTCCACCTCACCTACTCGTTCATATCCCATAGATATAAGTTTTTGTGTCAGTTCATGAAGGGATATTGTATCACCTATCTTTAAAGTAAAGACAGAGTTTTTGTATATTTTAGGTGGAATAGTATAAAAAAGTATGGCCTCTACTGAAGCCACTATTATAACTCCCTCTCCAGCTATAAGTTTGTTAAGTGCTCCTAGACGAAATGCATCTATCTCTTTACTTCGAGCAACTATATTATAATAAGAAACATCCTTTGCTGGAAAATATGCCACTTTATCTCCTAAAAAAAGTTTCAAATCTTCATATATCTGCCTGGCTTGGGTATCATTGTAAGTAATAAATAGATGATTAGATTTAATGGGGTATAGTATACTAGATACTATGTGGGCTTTCTGTGCATCAGATAAGCCCACTATCTCCATATCTCCTATTTTTTTTTCAAATGATGATTTTAATCTTGTAAAGTCACGCCAGTTTTCCATAGGCTGAAGCCATATCGGAACCATCCATATTCATCCTCCATTGTACTCATTCATAGCATATGATATCCCCTCTGTGATTATTAACTTAGCACCTTCTGCAGCATCTTGAATAGACTTAGCCATGTATGGAGCCTCCTGACTGCTAAATGGTGATAATACATATGATACCAGATCGACATGCTCTGGTGGCTTACCTATGCCAACGCGAATACGGGGAAAATTCTCGCTATTTAGATGATATATTATCGACTGCATTCCTTTGTGAGAACCTCCACTACCTGAGCGCCTAATCCTTATCCGACCAATATCTATATCTATATCATCGTATATTATAATTATATGTGAGTCCTTTAATTTATAGAAGTTTTTGATGGCAAGTACGCTTTCACCACTTAAATTCATAAAAGTTTGGGGCTTTGCAAGTATTACCTTTTCGTCTCCTATTCGCCCTTCACCTACTAATGCCTTATGCTTTAACTTCTCTACCTTTATATTGAGATCATCAGCTAATTTATCAATTACCATAAAACCTGTATTATGTCTAGTGTCAATATACTTATCACCTGGATTGCCTAATCCTATAATAGCAAACATAAATTCCTCCCCTATTATTCAAATAATACACTAACTGGCAGTCCCTCATATATCCTATCTATAGCTTCGGCGAATAACGGAGCAACTGACAAAACTTCTATCTTATCTATTTGTTTCTCCGGTGTCAAAGGTATTGTATCAGTTATTACAAGTTTCTCTATAGGTGAACTTGCAATCCGCTCAATTGCAGGTCCAGATAATACACCATGTGTACAACATGCATATATCTCTTTCGCACCCTTTTCAATGAGGGCACTTGCTCCTTGAGTTATGGTCCCTGCCGTATCTATAAGATCGTCTATAAGGATTGCCCTCTTACCTTCTACGTCTCCTATTATATTCATTACTTCTGCAACATTTGCCTTAGGCCGTCTCTTATCAATTATGGCAAGGGGTGCGTTTAACCTATGGGCAAAACTTCTTGCCCTAGTGACACTGCCTAAATCAGGTGATACAACCACTAAGTCATCTCCTTCAAAACCTTTTTCAATAAAATATTGGGCAAGTATTGGGACTCCACGCAAGTGATCAACTGGTATGTCAAAGAAACCTTGAATTTGGGCTGCATGTAAATCCATGGTAAGTACTCTGTCTGCGCCGGCGCTTGTTATAAGATCTGCCACTAATTTGGCAGTAATGGGATCCCTTGCCTTTGTCTTCCTATCCTGTCTTGCATATCCATAATATGGAATTACAGCAGTTATCCTTGCAGCTGATGCCCTCTTAAATGCATCTATCATAATCAAGAGTTCCATAAGGTTATCATTTACTGGTGAACATGTAGATTGAACCACAAATACATCCGATCCCCGTACCGTTTCATATATATTTACCGATATCTCTCCATCACTAAAGGTTGTTACTAGGGAGTTCCCTAGAGGTACACCTATATGTTTTGCAATATTACTAGCCAAATCCTTATTTGAATTAGCTGTAAATATCTTAAGGCCTGTTCCGTGAATTGTCATCTCTCCGTTCTCCTCCTAAACATATATTAATCTTTATTAATCTTTTTCCTGCGCCTTCTTTTCTCTTCGCTTAGAAACCCAGCCTTCTTTATTGATCTGTTTAGATCTAGCTATTGCCAATGCATCCTCAGGTACATATTCAGTTATAGTTGATCCTGCCGCTATAAACGTGTTGTCGTCAACCGTAACTGGAGCTATAAGATTAACATTACATCCTATAAATGCATTATCCCCCACATTAGTTCTATGCTTTACATAGCCATCATAATTTACAAATATGACGCCTCCTCCCACATTTACATTTTGTCCAATGGTGGCATCACCTACATATGAGAGATGGGAAATTTTAGTGCCGGCGCCTATTTGGGAATTCTTTATCTCCACAAAATCGCCTATCTTTACATTATCACCTATAGCACTACCAGGTCTTACATAGGCAAACGGACCAATATTAGTACCATCTCCCACAGTACTCTCAAGTATGACAGAAGATTCAACCGTCACCTCATCACCTATTGTTGAATCATATATCCTGTTATTTGAATACAGTATACAACTCTTTCCAATGCTAGTATTCCCCTCAAGAACATTACCTGGATATATTATAGTGTCCTGACCTATATTGACAGTCGGAGATATATAAGTGGTTTGGGGATCTATAATTGTAACCCCATTTTCCATATGATATTCATTTATACGATTACGCATTATACTATCTGCATCACTTAACTGTTTCCTCGTATTTACACCTAATATCTCAGTATAATCATCTAAACAATATATTCCTATACTTTCTCCCCTATTTTTAAGTATTGAAAGGACATCTGTAAGATAATATTCCCCCTGCGCATTATCGGAAGAAAGACTACCTAAGCTTGAAAGTAAACTATCTATGCGAAAACAATACATGGATGCATTTATCTCATTTATTCTCCTTTCAGCCTGTGTAGCATCCCTATGTTCTACAATCCTATCAAAATCTCCATTAGCAGTACGAATAATTCTACCATAACCAGTGGCGTCATCTACTTTTGCAGATAGGGCAACTGCACTATAATTACCGTCTTTGGTATATTCTACCATGGATTTTAACGTCTCTCCCCTTACTAAGGGTGTATCACCTGCAAGAATCACCACATAACCTTCTTTTCCTTCTATATAGGGAGCTGCCATCTTAACAGCGTGTCCCGTACCTAGACGTTCTTCTTGTTTTACATATAACGCCCTATCTCCTATATGTGCTACCACTTCATCGCTTCCATGCCCTATTACTAAAATTGGTAAGTTATCAGACACAACACTAGCTCCTTCTAGTACATAGTCTATCATGGGACGACCACATACCCTGTGCAACACCTTGGGCAGCTGACTTTTCATTCTAGTTCCCTCTCCCGCTGCCATTATTATAACATATACATCATTACTCAACATGCTCACCTCCACATACAACAAGATTCTTAAATATATTATATAATATCGTATTATCAAAAAACAAATAATGCCCCAAAAAATAAGCCTTAAAGGAGAGGTCATCTCCTTTAAAGCCTATTCTTCCTCCATATTATTATACTCCTCTAAAATCAATGTCTGAATCTTATTACGAGTATCTGAGTTTATGGGATGGGCTATATCCCTATATTCTCCACTTGGAGTCTTCCTACTAGGCATGGCAATAAACATCCCATTTTGACCTTCGATTACCTTTATATCATGCACAACAAATTCATCATCAAAGGTAACAGAAGCAACCGCCCTCATCTTCCCATCGCTATTTATCCTTCTAATTCGAATGTCAGTTATATCCATCTAGCTCACCACCTTCCAGTTGAAAACATTATGACATATATTAATTCGCCAAATTTACCTATAGTCCTTCTTACCTATTCAAATTTCTCTTTTTTTTAACATATTAAAAAAATTTAAAATCATAATGTGTCTAACCAGCCAGCTGGTTCTATTATAATTTCACCTGTCATTTCATCTACTTCTCTTAATACCATTATTGACTTATA
>DGES01000001.1:4949-10136 GCA_002386065.1 Firmicutes bacterium UBA3920 | reverse complement strand
TTCACAAAGCCCCTTTGCCGTTCCACCACCCTTCATAAAATCATCGACTATAAGCCCACATTGTCCTTCTTTTACTGCCCTTCTAGCCAAGGACATGGTTTGTATACGTTTAGATGATGCCGATATATAATTTATAGTAACCACTGGTCCTTCTGTGGCCTTGCTGTCCCGTCTTGCTATAACCATGGGGCAATCTAACGCTTCAGCTGTAGCCATTGCCACTGGTATCCCCTTTGTCTCTACCGTTATTACAAAGTCAGGATGAGTAGATCTAAACGCCCAAGCCAATATTTCACCAAATTTTTTTACTGTACTTGGTGTGTATAATATATCACTCATATACACAAAACCCCCCGGTAATATTCTTCCCGGTTCTGACAATATATTGCATATATCTTTTATAAAAGGAATCACTTTGTCTAAGTTGGGCTTTGGAATAAATTTGACTCCACCTGCCGCTCCTGTTATCGTCTCAATTTTACCAAGGGAAAACTTGTCCATTATATCCCTTATAATCACAATATCCTCACTTATAGTAGATTTTGAAACAGAAAAAAGTTTACTAAACTCATTTAAATTAAATATATGATTAGGTCTATCTGTAAGTATCCTAATCATTGCCCCAATCCGTTCATTCCGCTTTATCTTTCCCATACTATTACTCCTTTAAAGGATAAAATTACTTTATATCGATGTAATTTAGTATATCACAATTTCAGCTAGGATTTAATAAAATCCGAATGTTTTTTTAAAATATAATAAAATCATCATGTATGAACAAACTGTCTATGAATAAAATAAATGTAAAAATAAAATTATTTGCCTCCGTAAACTAATATATCTCAGTTGTACAGTTGAATATTTATATTATATAATATCATTCAGTGAATATCGACAATAGCAAAAGGAGAATATTATGAAGAAAGTACTAGGTTGTCTAAGACGTGCAATAGAAGATTTTGATATGATCCAAGATGGAGATAAAATAGCAGTAGGGGTATCAGGAGGTAAGGATAGTCTAATGCTTTTAAATGCCCTTAATCTCTATAGATATTTTTCCCCTGTTGAATTTGAACTCTATGGAATAATGCTAACTTTAGGATTTGACAACATAGATACATCAAATATTGAAAAGTTCTGTGCCGAAATAAATGTTCCACTTATAATAAAGCATACCCTTATAGGTAAAATAGTATTCGAAGAGCGACAAGAAAAAAATCCTTGCTCCCTATGTGCACGAATGCGTAGAGGTGCACTCCACAATGCTGCCATTGAAATAGGATGTGAAAAGGTAGCACTTGGCCATCATAGAGAGGATGTAATAGAAACATTTTTCCTCAGCTTATTCTATGAAGGCCGTATAAATACATTTTCACCTGTCACATACCTGGATAGAAAAAAC
Organism: Firmicutes bacterium UBA3920; assembly: GCA_002386065.1. GTDB lineage: Bacteria > Bacillota > Clostridia > Caldicoprobacterales > Xylanivirgaceae > UBA3920. The sequence goes on along the minus strand of DGES01000001.1, from coordinate 8,734 downwards.
ATAACACTCATAAGACCTCTCATATATACTCCCGAATCTGAAATCAAGGCGGCTGCAAAGAGGATAAACCTTCCCATACTTCAAAATCCCTGTCCTGCTAGTGGCAAAACTAAAAGACAGGAAATGAAAGAACTCATGGATTATATAACTAACATAATTCCCAATGCTAGAGAGCAGGTGCTCACCGCCCTTATAAATAAAGAACAGTATAATCTATGGAATTAATTTAATCCTTACGTTCTACATCCGTTAAAGCAAATAATATCTCTCCCTCTGCTACAACCTCTCCTTCCACAGTAGCACAAACATGTCCCTTCCCTATAGTCCCCCTAAGCTTTATAATATCTGCCTCAAGACGAAGCTGATCGCCGGGGAGTACCTGCTTTCTAAATCTAAATTTATCCATACCTGCAAATACAGGTAGCTTATCTCTATATTCATCACAACTAAGTACAGCCACTGCCCCTAGTTGAGCTAGTGCCTCTGCTATGAGTACACCAGGCATAACAGGATAGCCCGGAAAATGTCCTTGAAAAAAAGGTTCGTTCATTGTTACATTTTTTATTCCAACTGCTCTTTTACCCGCCTCCAATTCGATGACTCTATCTACTAATAAAAATGGGTACCTGTGTGGCAATATATCCATTATCTCTTTTATATTCATATTTTCCTCCTTGTATAATTAGTATTGTATTAATCAGTGAATGAAATCACTGTCAAACCTGCAAATTTAATATTTAACTATATCAAATAGTGGAAAAGGACTTTGATTCAAGGCCTTCCATCGTCATGGAATCTACTGGGCACTATCACAAAATCCTTTTCCATTTACTTTATAAGTTTGGATTTGAGGTCTCTATCATAAACCCATCCAAATTTATTCTATCAAAAATATTGGAATAAAGAAAGTAAAAAATGATAAAATTGATGCCCAAAAAATTGCTCTTCTCTATAGATTTCATGAATTAGAGGCTACCAATATGCTAAACGAGGATATTGAATGCCTAAATAGATTTTTATAAGAGAAAGTCACAGAGCAAACCTAAAAAAGTAGCTTTAGGAGCAAGTTATGCATAAACTGGTTTATATCATCTTTGCTGTTCTTAGGGATAGAAAGCCTTTTGAACTACGTACTCCCGAAGAACATGCTAAGATGCTTACAAGAAAGCATACTGCAGCTTAGCATTACTTGTATTTGATATTTAGTTTTCAAGGTTCAGTTAGTCTTTTGACCAGCTATTTTTAATCAACGTCTCTTAGGTGGTCTCATTGCCATGGCATTTTTAAATTTTCTGCTGCAAGAAGCCCCTCAAGAAACTTTCAAATTTCTTTTATAAAACTACTTGACTTTAATTAACTAGTCTTAATGTTTATATAGTGATTACATTATAGCGTATTGACTATGCATAGGGAAGGCCTCTAGGAGAGGTCTTACTTTTTTGGTCCACACTAGTGCCCACAAAAATTATACACTAACCTTACGCCAAATCTTCATTTTGTACTTGTTACCCATTTTAAATGCTCATAAAGTCATAATGAGCAATCTCGCCTTCTTTAATGGGATTTAATGTTACATATTTAGGTAAGCTCCAATCTCTAGTATTCCTAAACCAACGTTCTGGATGTTGTCTTTTAGCTTCTTCATAGACCTTTATACGATTTTCCATGACCCTTTTATCTAGTCCATATTGTCTTTGATAAGGGGTTATGAAATTTATACCTCTATGTAGCTGAATAAAATTATACCATTTTACAAATCTTTGGACCCACTCCCTTGCCTCATCCAAGCTTGAGAATCCTTTAGAAGAATATTTAGGGCAATACTTCATTGTCTTAAAAAGGGATTCGAAGTATGTATTATCATTGCTGACTTTAGGTCTTGAAAAGGAGCTTTGAATCCCAAGTTCCTCTAAAGTAGCTAAGAAAGTGGCAGCCTTCATAGGACTTCCATTATCCGAATGTAATACTAGAGGTCTGCCTTGGATTTCTTGGGAGAGCACAGTCTTTTTAATGAGATGCTCAGCATACTCAGCCTTTTCAGTTTCCCAGACTCTGTAAGCCACTATAAATTGACTAAACATATCTATTATCAAATGTAGCTTGAAATGCTGGCCTTTAATAGCTGCATTTAGCCATGTAATATCCCATGTCCACACTTGATTAGGGGCTGTTGCTATATGGGTTGAAGGTTCTTTTTTTACTGGTGGCTTAGTTCTACCTCTATGCTTATTCATTGCTACTGCCATTATGCGATCCGAGTCGCTGATCATTCTTCCTCTTGGTCCCCCCAAATTGCATTTGCTTTTTTCCTCAATACTAATAATGCCGCTGTTTCAGCTAATGCTTTTTCCTTAAATCTCAACTCCTTTTCCAATTCTTTGTTTTTTTCTTTTTCTACTTTTAAGACTTCTTTTAGTTCTTTAGGGTTCTCTGTAATGCTTTTGTTAGCATTAATGCACTGAGTTATCCATTCCTTTAATTCGCTAATATAGATTCCGTTTTTTCTACAGTATTCTGCAAGTTCTGTTTCTGTATGTGTGGCCGTTTCCATAACGGCATAAAATTTATCCTCCGAAGTCCATTTATTTGTAGGTTTATTATATGAATTTTTCTTATTCTCATTGTCTTTTCGAATCCATTGATATATAGTAGTTCTAGTATATTTAGCTCCCTTGAAAGACTTGTAGGTGTATCATCTGTTGATAACTCCAGTCTTTTTAATACAGATGCCTTAAATTCTTTAGTATAGGTTCTCTTCCTATTATTTTTAGACATAATCATTCTCCTTAGGTTATTGTCGTAATTCCATTATACATTATTTTTCTATACGACAACTATCCTAACATATAAGGAGTCCACGTAGTCGAGATAAAACAAACTGATAATGTAGAAGAAGTTTATATCACAAATACCTTTACATCCCACGTAGTCGAGATAAAACCTATTCAATCATGTAATCTATAGCTATTAATTCACCCTTTACATCCCACGTAGTCGAGATAAAACTATACAGCTTTAGAGGGAATAAAAGCAGCAATAACAACTTTACATCCCACGTAGTCGAGATAAAACTATATAGATCGTGTCGCCCTCTTTAAGCTCATGAGCCTTTACATCCCACATAGTCGAGATAAAACTTTCACGGCTTCAGCCCATATTTGATCTACTTCATTCTTTACATCCCACATAGTCGAGATAAAACTTAATTTCATTCCCTTTGAAAGCTCACCTGTTAAATACTTTACATCCCACATAGTCGAGATAAAACTAACTTCTCAAATTTCCTTCCTACTGCTTTTTGCAGCTTTACATCCCACATAGTCGAGATAAAACGATATTCAGTATCTTTTAATACCTGAACGTCATAAAAACTTTACATCCCACATAGTCGAGATAAAACCCCCTGTTTTTGTGACTTGTCTAAAAACACTACTTCATCTTTACATCCCACATAGTCGAGATAAAACCATTATAAACCACCCTTAGTTCTGTTAAGCGCTGCAGCTTTACATCCCACATAGTCGAGATAAAACGTAATAAGCGAATTATAGTTTCGAAGTTTTTTCGTACTTTACATCCCACATAGTCGAGATAAAACTGTGATTGTGAAATTCCTGATAATTTTAAACCTCTAACTTTACATCCCACATAGTCGAGATAAAACTAAGTTTTATCTTGATTATTTTAGTGTTCATTATAATCTTTACATCCCACATAGTCGAGATAAAACTTAACTTTATTCAATTTTGTTGGATACGTGAAAGTTCCTTTACATCCCACATAGT
>DGES01000001.1:3155-4672 GCA_002386065.1 Firmicutes bacterium UBA3920 | reverse complement strand
CACATAGTCGAGATAAAACCATCTTTTTTAAACTCGCCTACGCCCAATAAAAAAGCCTTTACATCCCACATAGTCGAGATAAAACCGTTTTGCACTTGCTAAAATATATATTTCTAAATTCTTCTTTACATCCCACATAGTCGAGATAAAACTTAAGAGGTATATCCATCTCCATGCATAACTCTATACTTTACATCCCACATAGTCGAGATAAAACTTTTTGCATACACTATCAGATGTATTCTCACAAAAAACTTTACATCCCACATAGTCGAGATAAAACTCATTGGTTCATTAGTATTTAATATATATGCTTCTCCCTTTACATCCCACATAGTCGAGATAAAACTTACCTTCTCTGTACTTATACGCATATACACCAAATACTTTACATCCCACATAGTCGAGATAAAACCCCGCCAGCGAACGCAACGCGCACTGTCGCATACCTCTTTACATCCCACATAGTCGAGATAAAACTACTGCTGAGCCAGTTCGAAAGTGTCTTCATCTACAACTTTACATCCCACATAGTCGAGATAAAACCCATATATAGTAGCGTCTTCTGTTGATATATTAGCAGCTTTACATCCCACATAGTCGAGATAAAACTATAGCTTTCTATCTCTGCCATATTAGCCATATAAGCTTTACATCCCACATAGTCGAGATAAAACTTGACCTCCACAAAGTAATACCTGAGTACCCCTTCCCTTTACATCCCACATAGTCGAGATAAAACTCATTACTTCCGAATCGCCCGTAAGGTCGTTCCAATACTTTACATCCCACATAGTCGAGATAAAACTTATCCCACTAGTATTTTTTGATGATGTTATAAATAACTTTACATCCCACATAGTCGAGATAAAACGTGCAAGACCAAAACACAAGAGATATACGAACTACCCTTTACATCCCACATAGTCGAGATAAAACTGACCCACCGCCTGCATTATCTAATTTACCAATATCTCTTTACATCCCACATAGTCGAGATAAAACAATACCAAACATGCGGTTCTTTTCCCGTCTTTAGTTCCTTTACATCCCACATAGTCGAGATAAAACAAACGGGGCAAGTCCCCATTAAGCTTCGTTTTTATGACTTTACATCCCACATAGTCGAGATAAAACGATGTATTATGATTCTCGCTCCACCTTCTGAATCATCTTTACATCCCACATAGTCGAGATAAAACTAAGCTCACCATTGTTCTTTCGTCTTGCATACTCATCTACTTTACATCCCACATAGTCGAGATAAAACAGATACATAGTTCCTATTTTAGTACTTGTGTCAAACTTTACATCCCACATAGTCGAGATAAAACGTTTCTCGTCTCCTTTCCACAGCTACGACATTTTACCTTTACATCCCACATAGTCGAGATAAAACCCACATGCCAGTAGTACTCTTTATAACCCACTACATACTTTACATCCCACATAGTCGAGATAAAACGAACCTACACAGAAAGCGTAAAAAGCGAAAGAAGTCTTTACATCCCACATAG
>DGES01000001.1:0-2898 GCA_002386065.1 Firmicutes bacterium UBA3920 | reverse complement strand
CCACATAGTCGAGATAAAACATGTCAAACTTCTGCTCTACACTTGGTGCATAATACTTTACATCCCACATAGTCGAGATAAAACTGATTTCTTCTGCTAAGCTTCTGCTTTTATCTTTAAGCTTTACATCCCACATAGTCGAGATAAAACCTAATTGTCATTTAATCACCCCGCTTGAGTTTTGCTTGCTTTACATCCCACATAGTCGAGATAAAACTTAGAGAATAATTATCTATTGAAAATAAAGCAGTTAGCTTTACATCCCACATAGTCGAGATAAAACTGCGTTCAAATATAGAGTTTCCTCTGTTTTCAAATTTCTTTACATCCCACATAGTCGAGATAAAACGAGGATGAGGCAAGGATTAAAAGGAACATAGAGCGGCTTTACATCCCACATAGTCGAGATAAAACAATGTGTGTATTATTACTTGACTAAGTATCACTTAGCTTTACATCCCACATAGTCGAGATAAAACCCTCCTTAACAATTTTTAAGTTTAAGTCCGGATATCTTTACATCCCACATAGTCGAGATAAAACGAGTACACGAGCACCCCAAAAGACTATACCAAGCCCAACACTTTACATCCCACATAGTCGAGATAAAACGTATATCAAAGGAGGTAGGATGTCTTTGTATCCCCCCTTTACATCCCACATAGTCGAGATAAAACTTCTGTGACAAATTTTTTTAGTGATATTGGAACTCAAGCTTTACATCCCACATAGTCGAGATAAAACTTTCATCAAAATTATAATTTTCTATATCTTTAACAGCTTTACATCCCACATAGTCGAGATAAAACGTTTGGTTGCATGGGTACTTTAGAAGCCGAAACAGCTTTACATCCCACATAGTCGAGATAAAACGAATATCGGCAAAACAATCTTCTTGTTCGAAAAGTTTCTTTACATCCCACATAGTCGAGATAAAACTGTTTTTTTTGTAATAATTTTAGTACTTTTGTTTGTTCTTTACATCCCACATAGTCGAGATAAAACAATTTTGCCATCTGGATTAATGCCAGCATGAACATTCTTTACATCCCACATAGTCGAGATAAAACCTTTACTTATTTTAGCATTTCTCTTTTTTATTGCCTCCTTTACATCCCACATAGTCGAGATAAAACAGTTGCAGCAGGAAAAGCGGTTGATTTAGTAACAGTATCTTTACATCCCACATAGTCGAGATAAAACTTCAGCTAATAGTGCTGTTTCAATTCCAAGTGGTTCCTTTACATCCCACATAGTCGAGATAAAACTACTACAATCCGGATACTGAAAAACCAGGCATTACGGCTTTACATCCCACATAGTCGAGATAAAACGTCTAACCTCCTAATGTATTCATCACCACCTTCTCGCTTTACATCCCACATAGTCGAGATAAAACCTCCCCATGCGTAACCAATAAAACCACCTACTGCTCTTTACATCCCACATAGTCGAGATAAAACGCCTTCTTTTTCAGGCTCTTCCTTACGATCATTAGTCTTTACATCCCACATAGTCGAGATAAAACAATTTAATGGAGATGCTGGCAAGAGGCATAGAAGATACTTTACATCCCACATAGTCGAGATAAAACTCCTCAAACATTATGGCATCTATGAGCCCCTTTTCTTCTTTACATCCCACATAGTCGAGATAAAACCTATGAATGAAAGATTGGAAGAAATACAAGAAGTAGCTTTACATCCCACATAGTCGAGATAAAACGTAATTGGGGTGGCTGTCGGAATTGGTGTAGTATTTCTTTACATCCCACATAGTCGAGATAAAACACTTAATAAAATTATTTGGATAGTTGGTAAAGCGCTCTTTACATCCCACATAGTCGAGATAAAACTACATCTATCTCTTTTAAATCTTCTAATTGCTTATCTCCTTTACATCCCACATAGTCGAGATAAAACCGGTTCGTTGAGTTGATTGAGTCCTATATACTCTGACTTTACATCCCACATAGTCGAGATAAAACCACCTTCTTCCTATCTCTTAATGTGTAATCCATTTGCCTTTACATCCCACATAGTCGAGATAAAACAGAAGAATTGGTCGTTGAGAAACAAAAAGAAGGCGAGGCTTTACATCCCACATAGTCGAGATAAAACCCTTCTCCAACTGTCCTTCCGAGCTGATGCCAGAGCTGCTTTACATCCCACATAGTCGAGATAAAACGCCCCGTAGGCGTAGAATTGCCCCTCATTAGGCTCTACTTTACATCCCACATAGTCGAGATAAAACGGAGTATGTTGAACATTTTGTTGATACCATGAAAGATGTTCTTTACATCCCACATAGTCGAGATAAAACTTGTGGCTATTGGTATTTACTATTGTTATAGTATCATCTTTACATCCCACATAGTCGAGATAAAACGAATATTTCCAAATGATATAGTTTTTATAAAGAAACCTTTACATCCCACATAGTCGAGATAAAACTCCATTTATCAGCCTTGGATCCGGGGCCCTTCTTTGTCTTTACATCCCACATAGTCGAGATAAAACCTATCCCATGCAGGAACTGTACTAAGGAATAGAATTCTTTACATCCCACATAGTCGAGATAAAACTAAAGCAACGGAGAGATTATACAAACAGGTTGTTTGCTTTACATCCCACATAGTCGAGATAAAACTTTATTTCTTTGTTATTAATATAATAATGCAGTCCATACTTTACATCCCACATAGTCGAGATAAAACTGTCCTCCAATCATCGTTCTTATAAATAGTGTCGTTACTTTAAGTCAAGTCCAAATTAGTGTGTAAATTCCCTCGGAATTCCAGTCAGCAGGATGTGGAAATTTTTACTACCTGCTGAACCGAAGCGTTTATGCCGCGAAAGCTGTTGATAATGAGTACATGGCATGTTAGGTTAATTGCCG
>DGES01000073.1:7803-8130 GCA_002386065.1 Firmicutes bacterium UBA3920 | reverse complement strand
ACGCGACGGATTATTGACAATAATAGATGGTTCTCCTGGTATAGGCTGTCCTGTAATTGCTTCTATAACCGGAAGTGATGCAGTACTTATTGTGACGGAGCCAACGCAATCTGGACTTTCAGATCTTGAGAGGGTGCTTAAACTATCTCGCCATTTTGGTATAAATCCAATGGTGTGCATAAATAAATATGATATAAATGAAGGACTTAGCAGTAAAATAGAGGGTTTTTTAAGAGAAGAAGGGCTACAACTAGTAGGAAAGATTCCTTTTGACGATACAGTAATGCAATCTATACATGAGTTAAAGCCTATAATCTATTATGAAGA
>DGES01000073.1:739-7626 GCA_002386065.1 Firmicutes bacterium UBA3920 | reverse complement strand
AGTAGTGCAGCTAAGGCTATTAAAGATATGTGGCTAATAATAAAAAAATTGATTTTTGAGGAGGAATGGAAAGATGAAGATAGCAATTGCAAGTGACGGGAAATATGTGAGTGGACACTTTGGACATTGTGAAGGTTTTACAATATATGAGGCAGACGAAAAAGAGATAAAAGCTAGGGATTTTGTGGAAAATCCAGGACATAGACCAGGCTTTCTTCCAGTATTTTTGAAGGATTTAGATGTAGATGTAATAGTGGCAGGTGGTATGGGTGCAAAGGCACAAGAGTTATTTAGTGAAAATGGGATAGAAGTTGTAGTGGGTGCGCAGGGATTTTGCGATGATATAGCAAAACAATATATAAAAGGTGAGCTTGAGTCCACAGAAAGTGTATGTAGAGAGCATGCCCATGAAGGTCATTGTAATGAATAACTTTTAATCACAGGGGGTATGGATATGGCACGACCAAAGAAGTTTAGAAGGGTGGAGTTTTTCCCAGAGTATACCTATTTTGTCCCGTGGGGAAAACGCAAGTGCGAAATAGAAGAGATAGTTTTAAATGTGGAAGAGCTTGAGGCCATGAGGCTTAGAGATATAGAAAAACTTACCCAAGAAGAATGTGCCAAGAGAATGAACGTGTCACGACAGACATTTCAAAATATAATTGATAGTGCAAGGGAAAAGGTCTCTAAAGCTTTAATAGACGGTAGAGGCATTAGAATAGGAGGAGGACATTATACTACAAAGCATTGTAAATTTAGATGTTTAGATTGTAATGCTGTATATCAGATGAACTTTGAACGGGATAAATATACTTGTCCTCAATGTGGTTCTAAAAATGTTGTGTGTAGTAAAAAGGCAGAGTTTTGTAGAAGATGGTGCGAAAAGGAATAAAAAATGTTCTTCGAGATAGTTATTGACATATACCCAAAACTAGTGTATACTATGTGTCGGGTATATGACCATAACTATTTAGGAGGTTGATTTTATGCCAAGATTAGATGGTACAGGTCCAATGGGAATGGGACCTATGACTGGAAGGAGTTTTGGATATTGTAGTGGTCATGGGGCTTTCCGTCCTTTTGGAAGAAGAGGACTAGGTTATAGGAGAGGATTTGATAGACGTCCCTATAACTACTATGGTGCTCCACAGGTTTACAGGATAGATTCGGAAGAAGAACAGGATATACTCCTCAGACAAAAAGAGTTTTTAGAAGAAGAACTAGAAGCTATTAAAAGAGAATTGGAAAAATTTTAAAAGTATCTAAGTAGTGGGCGAAAGCCCACTACTATATTATTTCTCTCATTCAAAAACTTGAAAGCTCTGTAAAATTCCAATATGATATATAGAGAAATACTATATAGAAAGTGTGGTAGTTATATGGCGAGGCCAAGAAAGAGAAAGAGAGTCTGTAGGGAACCGAATATAAATACTTTTGGGCCATATCTTGAAAATACAGATATAGTTATAGATAACCTTATAGGTATGTCTGTTGAAGAATTTGAAACTATAAGACTTATTGATTATGAAGATTTTACCCAAGAAGAATGTGCTGAGGCTATGGGAGTAGGTAGGTCTACAGTTCAAAGATTATATGAGACAGCTAGAGGCAAACTTGCAGATTGTATAGTCAATGGAAAAACACTCAAGATAGAGGGTGGCGACTATAGGTTGTGTAGTGAGCTGGAAGAGCTAGAGAGATGTAATAGATGCTATAAGAATAGACATAGGAGGGGACGAGGTATATGAATACTTCTGTAGAATGTATATATTGTATTCTCAGAAAAGCAGATAGTATGTTTTGTAAATATGTAGATGACGAAAGAAAACGATTTAATTTTATAAAAAAAGTTTTAAAGGAGCTCGGATCCTATGATGACAGTGCAACAGCTCCATTTTTGACTTCAAAAGTTATGAAAATATTGGAGGAAGAGATTGGTGTTGAAGATCTATTTTTAAAGGAAAAGAAGGAATATGATAAAAAGATGTTGTCTATAGAGCAAGATATCTGGGATAGTATAGATAATTCAGATGATAAGCTACTTGCAGGACTAAAATATGCAATGGTGGGTAATTTTATAGATTTTGGCGCTATGGACGAAGTAGATGACAATATATTAGCTGAGATTATAGATACTGCACTGGAACAGCAGATTGATACCCAATTATATAAAGAATTCAGAAGAGAGATTTTAAAAGCTGAGAAATTGTGTTATATTGTCGATAATGCAGGTGAGGTTATATTTGACAAGTTGTTTATAAAGGCTATTAAAGAGCTCAATGAAGGTATAGAGATTGACATAGTGGTTAGAGGATACCCTATATTAAACGATGTAACAATGGAAGATGCGTTGGAAGTGGGATTGGACTGTTATGGTAATATAATCCCCAATGGAACAAATATTCCAGGTACTGATATAAAAAGAGTAAATAAAGAGACAATTAGGTCAATGGACGAAAGTGATCTTATTATTGCGAAGGGACAGGGTAACTTTGAAACGTTAATTGGATGTGGCAAGAATATATACTATATCTTCTTATGTAAATGTGATATTTTTGTAGAGAGGTTTGGTATTAAAAAGTTTGAAGGGGTATTTATGAAGGAACAATCTTAATATATAATTACGTAAAAATGCGTCATGGTTGACGCATTTTTTTAATACTTAAAATATTAATTTTGTAGACGGCATATACATTTATAAAAATATTATCTGGTGGTACATTGTAAATTATTTATATATTAAAGTTAAAATAATTGTTTAAAACAACATGGTTAGTGCAATATATGTAAACTATAAAATTGTTTTAGTTGACAAAAAGAGAAGATTTGTCCTATAATTATTGTAAACAAAAAATCATACTAAAGTTTACAATAATTATAAGGAGATGTTTCTATGAGAAATAAGACATATAATATGATTTTGGTATCCATATTTGCAGCGTTGACTGCAGTGGGAGCATTTATAAAGATTCCCCTACCTCCTGTACCATTTACATTACAGGTATTTTTTGTAATACTTGCTGGATTGTTATTAGGTTCACGTATGGGTTTTGTATCACAAATTGTATACATAGCACTTGGTTTAGTGGGAGTACCCATATTTACAGGAGGTGGAGGGTTGCAATATATATTTCATCCTACCTTTGGCTATCTAGTAGGTTTTGCGATTGCAGCATATGTGGTAGGGAGGATGACTGAAAAGCTAAAAAACCCTTCATTTGGACAATGTTTAAAGGCTTCGCTTGTTGGCTTGGCTATAAGCTATCTATTTGGGGTAGCACATCTATACATAATTTTAAAATATGTAAATGAGGTACCCACATCACTTTCAAAGGTACTTATGAGTGGATGTGTTGTATTTTTACCATGGGACATAGCCAAGATGGTTGCTGCTTCATGGATAGCAAAGGAAGTTTGTGGACGTATCAGGATAAGGAGTGGTCAAGGTGCTTAAACGAATAGAGAAAAAAGTATTGGAAGGAAACGGTATTACATGGGATGAGGCAATGGTGATTTCAAAGCTAGAAGGAGAAGAGATAATACTTCTTTTAGATCTGGCAAATGAGGTACGCAAGGTGAATGTAGGGAATAGAATAGATCTTTGTTCTATTATGGCCGCAAAAGTTGGACACTGTTCTGAAGATTGTAAATTTTGTTCCCAGTCAGCTCATCATCAATGTAATATTGAAATGTATGAACTTATAGACGATGATGCAGTTTTAAGGTGTATAGAGGAGATCGAGCATTCAGGTGTCCATAGATTTTGCTTAGTTACAAGTGGAGAAAAACTTACAGATAGGGAATTTGATAGGGTACTCAAGATATATGCATTATTAAATAAAGAGACAGATTTAAAATTATGCGCATCACTTGGCAGTCTTGATGAAAATAGGGCATATGCATTAAAACAATCGGGGGTTATTATGTATCATCATAATGTGGAGACATCGCGAAGCTTTTTCCCAAAGATATGCACAACTCATACTTATGACGATAGGGTTAAGACAATAAAGGCTGCAAAAAAGGCGGGGCTTAAAGTGTGTTGTGGTGGTATTATATCTATGGGGGAGAGTATGCAACAGCGATTGGAGATGGCGTTTGAAATAAGGGAACTAGATGTAGACTCTATACCTATAAATATATTAACTCCCATAAAAGGGACACCTTTAGAAAATATCAAACTTATATCACGTGCAGAGCTATTAATGAGTATAGCATTATTTAGACTTATAATGCCTAAAAAAACAATTAGATTGGCCGGAGGTAAAGAAAAGGGACTAGGTATAGATGAAAAGAGGGCTTATACTGGTGGTGTAAATGGAGCTTTGGTGGGGAATTATTTAACTACTAAGGGGCAAGATGCACAAGAAGAATTGAAGATCTTTGAAGAAATAGGTTATGTGATGAGGTAAAAAAATAAGGATATAACTTATTCAAGTCATAGGGACTTAAGGGAATTTATGGGAAGGGCCAAAAAATTATGTCACCCAAGGAAAGAAATGCGTTATAGTTGTTGTGCCATTCATAAGTGGCGGTGATACAGAACTTGTATATATGTTAGATGACGCAGGTATAATGGATAAACTATATGGTTAAGCTGGATGGAATACAGTATGCAATACGATGGGCACTGCTGTTGCCACTGGTCTTATTGGATATGATACTGGGGATGAACATGAGCGGATATACAATCTTATATTTAGATTTATGGGAAATTTGTGTTATCAAAGTATTGTATGCTTTGATGTTATATAAAACGAACTACAGAGTATAAATGGTGAGTTTATCACATTAAATGAAAGTGCAACTAAGATAACGTCTATAATAAAAGAGAAATTAGATAGGCATTGGAAAGAAAATATAAGAAATAGTTTTAAGGACTTTGATATATTAATAGAAGATGCGTATGCACCATGGAATAGGATGTTTGAAATAGGCATGAATATATCTGTAGAGCCTAAATAGTATTGAATTTATTAAAAAAAGATAAGGAGCGATATGAACTCCTTATCTTTTTTACTATAATAAAAATTCTATTGCCCTAAGTACTTCTATATAGTCATTGGTTTTAAATCTTACTATCTTAGGAGCTATCTGCTCTGTATTGGTATAGACTGATCGTCTAATGGCGGTGGTATGATCTTTATATCTGACATCGAGTTCAAATTGTTGTGGAAGTTCAATATTGCATATGTTGAGATCCTCTTTTAAGCTCTTATTGACCCCGCTTTTTATGAGTTCTAGTGCAAGTTGGGGATGAATGTTTATAGTAGCATCGCCAATACCCTTTTTTACTGGGACTGTAGTTATATTTCTATTTATTTTTTTTACCTCATCACATAAGCCTGAGTCTCCACTTACGAATACTACAGGTACATTCAATTGACCTGCAATGTAGGAGTGGAGTAAGAATTCACTTACATATTCCCCATTGAGTGTTATAGAATCGATATTAGTGCTCATTGTATGGGCTAACGGATTAGTATCGGTACCTCCTGCTGAATGATATCCTATGAAGATTAATGCATCGAAGGTTTTATCAAGTCCTTGCACCATAGAATATAGGTGGCCACTTCATCCTCTGATGAGTTTAGTATTTCTAGGAAGCAGGTTGTGATCTATATTTCTTGCTGTATCATGGGCGTCTTTTATCCATATTTCATCAGCTCCGGCATCTATTGCACCTTCACAGGCAGCTTTTACTTCTAAAGTCATTTGATGTGCAAACTCTTTGTGATCAGATTTAGTTTTTTCCGTTTCATCCCAATGTGTAACCCCAGTTATACCTTCTATATCGGCACTTATAAATATCTTCATTGTAAACCTCCTAAGTTATTAACTATGTCTAATTATAATTTAAGAAAAAATAATTGACAAATCAATTTATTTCTAGTCAATACAATCGTATCTATATTTTTACTTATATTATTTAAATGGTTCCATTCAGTGCTAATATAAAGAGTAAGCATGTGATTAAGATAAGTCCAGAAACAAGCATTACGCCGATATTGATCTTTGACTTTGGTTTGCTTTGTGTTGATGGAGGAATTAAATTGCTCCTTCGCAAAGAATTAACCAGTGGCTTATATAATAGCATAGTAAGAGCTGCATTAAGTCCGCCTTTAAGAAGATTAAAAGGGAGAAATGCAGGAATTAACATTTTAGCCACAGCTTCACGTGGATAGCCTAGGTAAATTGGAGTTATAAGATAATTCCAAAGTAACATAACACCTGTCATTAACAGAACTCCACTTATAAGGCCAATAATTGCTCCCTTCAATGTCCTTTTGCGTTCATATATGTAGGCAGCTGTACATGCAAAAGAACAAGTAGATATTACATTCATTACAAAACCGATAAATCCAGTATCACTTACAGTAAACATTTCAATAAGTGACACTAATAAGGAAATTGCAAAGGCAGATAATGGACCAAATATAAATCCGCCAATTGTAATAATTACATCCTTAGGATCATATTTTAAAAAGAGTACAACAGGTATACGTCCTACTGCCATAACTACATAGGCAATGGCACTGAGCATTGCTAAAGTTGTGAGTTTTTTCATTTTACTGTTCATTTTAAATACCTCCTAAAAAATAGTAACACCTGAAGACTATGTCTTTCAGGTGTTAAATTTAATAGGTTATAACTAATAATGTAATTAACAATAATATTAGTTAATATACCAATACGCCTTCTCCCATCCAGACTATACTGTCGGTCTTGGAATTTCACCAAGTCCTGTGCTTGTGCACCTGCGTTTTCACGCTCGCGGACTATACCGCCGGTCGGGAATTTCACCCTGCCCTGAAGACATCAGTATTCAAATGTTCTGAAAGTATTATATCACTTGAGCTAAATTTTTCAAGTGATATAGAAATTTT
>DGES01000073.1:0-480 GCA_002386065.1 Firmicutes bacterium UBA3920 | reverse complement strand
AGAAATTTTTAATTTTATCCTATTTAAGACCTAGAGTCAGCAATGGTAATCCATACTCCGAATCTCTCTTTAAGATAATGAAGTATTGCCCTAAATATTCCTCTAAAGGTTTCTCAAGCTTGGATGAGGCAAGGGAGTGGGTCCAAAGATTTGTAAAATGGTATAATTTTATTCAGCTACATAGTGGTATAAATTTCATAACCCCTTATCAAAGACATTATGGACTAGATAAAAGAATCATGGAAAATCGTATAAAAGTCTATGAAGAAGCTAAAAGGCAGCATCCCGAGTGTTGGTCTAGGAATACTAGGGATTGGAGCTTGCCTGAATATGTAGCATTAAATCCCACTAAAGAAGGCGAGATTGCTCATTGTGGTTTTATTAGCATTTAAAAGGGGTAATCGGCAGGGAAGCCATGCCAATGTCAATGGCAAATCGTTTGGTGATTACAAAGTTTATCAGGAGGAAATGCGACAACTT
>DGES01000040.1:2327-2740 GCA_002386065.1 Firmicutes bacterium UBA3920 | reverse complement strand
GAACTAGATGTTGATGCTGCAGCAAAACACATGTATGAGTCAGTTTCTGAAGCACTTGAAGAAATATTAGAAGAATAAAATGCAATCAAGGTTAGTATTTAGAGGAGAAAATTTGCAAATTTTCTCCTCTAAGTTGACCTTGTAGGGGGGAGAAATATGAATAAAAAACGCTATGATTATAGAGGCTTCATATATATAGCACCATGGGTTATAGGATTCTTGGTATTTACACTATATCCATTTGTAGCTTCTTTTATACTAAGTTTTACTAAATATGATATTTTAAATCCGCCTAAATTTGTGGGACTAAGAAACTATGTAAAGATGTTTACAAAGGATCAAGATTTTAAAAATTCTATGATGGTAACTTTCAAGTATGTATTCATGACGGTTCCATTAAAACTAATATTTGC
>DGES01000040.1:0-2142 GCA_002386065.1 Firmicutes bacterium UBA3920 | reverse complement strand
ACATTGACAATATTGAGAATATGGCAATTTGGATCAGCAATGGTCATATTTTTAGCAGCATTACAAGACATACCCAAAGATTTATACGATGCAGCTGCAGTAGATGGTGCTAATAAGTTTACGGTATTTAGAAAGATAACAATACCTTTGCTTACGCCTGTAATATTCTTTAATTTTGTAATGCAACTTATAGAGGCATTTCAAGAGTTTAATGCACCATATTTGATAACAGGTGGAGGACCGCTTAAAGCAACTTATTTACTTCCAGTATATATATATGATCAGTCATTCCAATATTATAATATGGGATATGGAAGTGCACTGTCATGGGTCTTATTTGTTATTATAATGATATTTACACTGATAATATTTAAATCTTCCGATTATTGGGTATTTTATTCTGACGTAGGAGAAGGGGGTAAGTAGACATGACAGACATGATAGATACAGAACGTATGGAGTTAGAGGCAAAAGCTAGAGAACAACATGCAAAACTTAGACGAAAACACAGAATAAATGCAGGCATCAGATATCTTATTTTAGTTATTGGAGCCATTATCATGTTATATCCTATGTTATGGCTAGTTGGTGCATCCTTTAAAACCAATAGTGAGATATTTACGTCTATTGGGATAATACCTAAGAGACTTGATTTTACCCCTTATATAAAAGGATGGAAAACAGGGACAGAGTATACATTTGGCACATATTTCAAAAACTCCTTTAAAATTTTAATTCCAAAGGTTATATTTACTATTATTTCTTGTTCGCTGACTGCATATGGGTTTGCAAGATTTAATTTTCCATTTAAAAAGCAATTTTTTGGTCTATTAATTTCTACTTTATTACTTCCTCAGGTAATACTTAGGATTCCAACTTATTTACTATGGAAAAAATTTGGTCTATTGGATACCCATGCATCATTATTTATAAATTCAGCGTTTGCAGTAGATGGTTTTTTCGTATTTATGCTCATTCAATTTTTTAGAAGTATTCCTCGGGAATTGGATGAATCGGCTATAGTGGATGGTTGTAATTCATTTCAGGTCTTTATATGGATTTTGTTGCCTCTTATGAAACCAGCATTGATATCAGTTGGTCTATTTCAATTTATGTGGACAATGAATGACTTCATGGGACCATTAATATATATATCAAGCGTAGAGAAATATCCTGTATCAATTGCATTGAAGATGTGTATAGATACAACCTCTGGGACTTTTGAATGGAATCAGGTCATAGCAATGTCTATAATAGCATTACTTCCTTCAATCATATTGTTTTTCTCTGCACAGAAATATTTCATTGAGGGAATTACAACGACAGGAATTAAAGGATAAACATCAATATAAAGGTTATAGGAGTGGTATCTGCTTTGCAACTAAATATTATTTCAGTGACATCAAGAACTATTTCATTTGAAATTGTAAATGATAACTGTTTCTTTACTCCCAATGATATAGAGTTATATTTAGATGGTAAGTTTGTACTGACTGTCGATAGAAATATATATACAATTAGAGATTTACAACCTGATACTGCATATAAAATTTTAATTAAAGATAGAGCTACTGGGAAAGAGAGCAAGGAAGCGGAGGTTCGGACTCAGTCAGAGACAGTAGTATTAAATGTTAAAGACTTTGGTGCTAAAGGTGATGGTAGTACAGTCGATACCCAAGCGATACAAGCGGCAATTGCCGCTTGTCCTAAAGATGGGGTAGTAATAGTACCTGAAGGGGTATATCTTATTACGGCTATATTTTTAAAGAGTGATATGACCCTTTACTTGCAGAAGGGGAGTATATTATGTGGAACAAAAGAAAGGGAACAATATCCTATACTTCCAGGGATATTGGAGAGTTTAGATGGAATAAGAAAATATGATTTAGGGACATGGGAAGGCGTCCCTTCTGATACCTTTGCCAGTTTAATAAATGGGATAGATATTGAAAATGTAAATATAGTAGGCGAAGGTACTATAAATGGAAATGCAGATTTTGATACTTGGTGGCATAAGCCTAAAATAAAGAGAATTGCATGGCGTCCTAGATTAATTTTTTTGAATAGATGTAAGGATGTAGTATGTGAAGGAATATCTATTCGGAATTCGCCTTCATGGACGGTACATCCATATAAAAGTGA
>DGES01000070.1 GCA_002386065.1 Firmicutes bacterium UBA3920 | reverse complement strand
AGATGTGTATAAGAGACAGGATATAGCCACTGGTGTTAACCATGGTATACTTTCTATATTGGTCCTTACAGGTGAGACTAGTCTTGAAGATGTGAATCATTCATCTATAAAGCCCCATATGATATTCGATTCTTTAAGAGAAATATCAAATGAGTTGAAGAATTTATTTTAAATATTTAAATTGGAATGAGGCAATATTTTATAGAATTAATTTGTTTTATAGAAATTTTAGCATTAATCTTAAATAAGAGAAGGTGACGGTGTGAAACTGAATGTGAAAAATATAGATAAGCTTACAATAGGAGATCTTTTGAATGAAGAATTTGACTGTGAATGTGGACGAAAACATAGCGTCTATATTGATAAGGTCATAATAGATAATGGAGCTATAGATGAATTACCACAGTTATTAAGAGAATTTAAACTTGAAAGTCCATTTATAGTAGCAGATAAAAACACATATGAAGTTGCTGGTAGCAGGGTGGAGAGAATGTTATCGGCATCAAATATAAATGTAAGAAGTCTTATATATAAAAGGGAGCATGACCTTGTGCCGGATGAGAGGGCACTTGGAGAATTTATGTTAAACTATGATAGGAGTAGAGATGTAATAATAGCAGTAGGTTCAGGCGTTATATGTGATATAGCTAAGTATATGAGTTTTTCTTTAGGTATTCCCTCTATAGCTATTGCTACAGCCCCATCTATGGATGGATATGCTTCAGATTGTTCTGCATTCATAATTGACGATATAAAGCGTTCTATCCAATCTTCACCGCCTAAGGTTATAATTGGAGATGTAGATATATTGAAGGATGCTCCTATGGACATGATATTAGCTGGACTTGGTGATATGCTTGGGAAATATTCGGCACTTAGAGATTGGAAATTGGGGAATATAATTCTTAACGAATATTATTGCGATGTGGTAAGTAAGCTTGTTAAAACATCTGTTGATAAATGTGTATCTGAGATAGAGGGATATAAGGAGCGCGATGAGCTTGCTATAGAACATTTGATGGAGGGACTTGTACTCGTTGGAATTGCTATGAGTTTTGTGGGCAATTCAAGGCCAGCATCCGGCGCAGAACATCATATATCACATCTGTGGGAGATGATGTTCTTGATAGAAGGAAAAGAACCTGTCTTTCATGGCACAAAGGTAGGCATAGGAACTATACTGGTTAACAGACTTGCAGAAAAACTTATTGATTCTAATTTGAATTTTGATATTTTAAAAGAAGAAGCAAAATATTTTGATGAGCAAAAGTGGTGTGAAGATATTAAAAGGTTATATAAAAAGACAGCTCCAGAGATTATAGCACTTAATAAAAAACCCTATGATATCTTAATAGAAGAAAGATTGGATAGACTAGAGAGGATAGAGGATAATTGGGATAGCATAGTTGAAACCATTAATAAGGTACCTAAATCACAACGGATTGAATGTTTTTTAAATGAAGCTGGAGCACCTACGAGTCCACAGGATATAGGTATTGATAATAATATAATTAAAGATACTATAATATATGCGAAGGAGGTGCGCCAAAGATATACCATATTAAGACTTTTATGGGATATGGGTCTGCTTGATAAGATTGAATGATTTATGGAGAGTGTATGGACCTGGTCATAATAGTTTCAGTGTATCTGAGGATGGAAAGGATTTGGTTATCTATCATGCACGTTCCTATGAAAAGATAGAAGGAGATCCATTGTACGATCCTAATAGGCATACTTGTGTAATGGAATTGAAATGGGACGAAGATGGCAATCCCATTTTTGCTTTTTAAATAAATACAAAGATATTGTTAATAATCGGTTTAGCTAAAAATTTAAAATAATAGTTGACAAAATATAAATAGTAGTCTATTATGTAGATAAAGACGTACGTACAACGTTAGGAACATATAAACACAATCTCAATTTTGTACAAAGACAAGCAAAAATATCAATCTAATTGTATTATTACTTTTTTAAATACAGTTTAAAGTTATAGTTTAGTATCTAAAAGGATTGGAGTTATGACATTCGGGGGAGGTAAATAAAAAATGTCAAATGCAAAAAAAGCAAAAATGATAATTGATAAGCATTATAAGATAAGCGAAGTAGATCCGAGACTCTATGGTTCTTTTATAGAACATTTAGGAAGGGCAGTATATGGGGGTATATATGAGCCAGATCATCCAAAAGCAGATGATAGAGGATTTAGAACGGATGTATTGGAACTTGTACGTGAATTGAATGTGCCTATAGTAAGATATCCAGGAGGAAATTTTGTATCAGGGTATAATTGGGAAGATGGTATTGGACCTTTGGAGGAAAGGCCGAGAAGACTTGAACTTGCATGGCGTGTTATAGAGACTAATGAAGTTGGTTTAAATGAGTTTTGTGAATGGGCTAATAGAGCTGATACAGATGTGATGATGGCTATTAATCTAGGTACTAGAGGTATAGAGGACGCAAAAAATATAATAGAATATTGCAATCATCCTGGAGGAACATACTGGAGTGATCTACGGAAAAAGCATGGATATGACAATCCACATGATATAAAAGTATGGTGTTTAGGCAATGAAATGGATGGTCCTTGGCAAATAGGTCATAAAACAGCAGAAGAATATGGACGTATTGCTGCTGAAACGGCAAAAGTAATGAAATGGGTAGACCCAGAGATAGAACTTGTGGCATGTGGAAGCTCAAATTCAAAAATGCCTACTTTTCCGGAATGGGAGGCCACTGTATTAGAACATACATATGACTATGTAGATTATCTTTCTCTTCATATATATTACGGAAACCATGACAATGATACTCCAAACTTTCTAGCCAATTCCCTCGATATGGATGAATTTATAAAAACAGTTATATCTACTTGCGATTATATTAAGGCTAAAAAACGTAGTAAGAAGAAAATGAATCTTTCATTCGATGAATGGAATGTATGGTATCACTCTAATGAAGCTGATAGTAAAATAGAGCCATGGTCTGTAGCTCCCCATCAATTAGAAGATGTATACAACTTAGAAGATGCCTTGTTAGTTGGTTGTATGCTTATAACTTTATTAAAGCATGTAGATAGGATTAAAATAGGGTGTCTAGCACAACTTGTAAATGTAATAGCACCAATAATGACTGAAAATGGGGGTTCGGCTTGGAGACAGACAATTTATTATCCTTTTATGCATGCTTCGAATTATGGTAGAGGTATGGTATTAAATCCCATTATAGATGCACCTAAATATGATACAAAAGATTATATGGATGTATCTGTAATTGAATCCATAGCAGTAGAAAATGATGAAAAAGATGAACTTACTATATTTGCAGTAAATAGGGATATGGAAGATGTAGTTGAACTTGAATGTACAATAGCAGGTTATGAAGGGTACAAGATAAAAGAGCATATAGTACTAGATGGTGATGATGTAAAGGCTAGCAATACACGTGAGAATCCTAATAGAGTAGTACCACGAAGTTTAGATGATAATGCTAAAATTGATGGTGAGACACTATTTGTAAATATCCCTAAACTTTCATGGAATGTTATAAGATTGGGAAAATGATGTTATTTTTTCGGATTTCTTAAAAATGTCTATAAATAATATAACATGATTAGGGTGTCAGGACTATCATAGATTTAAAAATGATATTGTATATAGCATAATAGTCAAGTTGGATATTTCTAGCAACATATTCTGTTTTAAGACTTTTGACACCTGAATCATAACATATTATTTTGGCACCAGATAGTAGTTTTACTTATAACTTGCTTTATTTGCATATTAATAGAAAAATATATAAATTTAAGATTTCGATTTTTCCTGACTTACAAATATAATTATCCTTACCAATAGGAGGATATAAGATGGGTCGGGAAATTAAAAATATAAAAAAAGGAGATTATTAAAATGAAGAAAAAAGTATTATCTTTGCTGTTAGTTGCAATTTTTTCTTTTTCTTTTTTAACTGCTTGTGGAGGAGAGTCTAATGGGGAAGATTCAACTAAGCAAGAAGAAAACTCAGAAGGAGGTTCTGAAATAGCTATTGACAGTGGTGCTGGAGAGGGAAAGGTAAAAATTCAAACTGTACAGTGGAATGCTATTCCTGAGGGTGAACTTGACTATAATGAAGCTTTTATGGATGCGAACCCAAATATAGAAGTGGACACTTTAATTGTTCCGGAAGATGAATATTCTACAAAAATTAATTCTATGGTTATGGCAGGTACTGCACCTGATGTTATGCTAGTATGGGAATGTGATATTTCAAAACTGATAACTAATGGTATGGTAGATCCACTGGATAAATATATTGACGAAACTGATGAATTTTCTACAGACGATCTAATTCCAGCTGTTAGTAAACTTAGTAAAATGACAGATGGCACGTATGGACTTCCATGGTGTTATGCGGCTGAGATACTTTACTATAATAAAGATATGTTTGATGAAGCTGGTGTAGATTATCCCACTAATGAATGGACATGGAAGGATTTTGAAGAAGCTGCTAAATCTTTAACGATTGTGGAAGATGGAAAAACTGTACAATGGGGTTGCGATGCTTTTACTATTCCGGGCATTTGGTTTTCTACAATTGGTGCTGCAGGGGATGATATTTTTATAGATGGAAGACTGCAGCTTGGAGAAGGTGCAAAAAAAGCACTAGAATGGCAGTACGATTTGACTAATACTTATAAAGTATGTCCACAACCAGCAGCGTCAGGAGCGTCAGATGTAGCTGATTTGTTTATGGCAGGTCAAGCTGCAATGACTAGAACTGGAAGTTGGATGTGTTCAGTTTATAAGGATATTACTGATTTCAAATGGGATATTGCTCCACTTCCAAAAGGAGAACGAGATTATAATTCTCTTCACACAGGATTTTATACTATTTATACAAACAGTGAAAACAAAGATGCAGCTTGGAGATATATAGAGTGGATGCTTAGTGATGAAGGACAGGAGATTATTTGCAAGGCAACAGGAAATCCTTCAGCTCGAAAAAGTATAGAAGAAAAAGGTTTTTATCGTGTAGAAGGTAAAAATGGTCCTACAAACTGGGATGCTTTTGCTAAAAGTGCAGAATCAGGTCAATTTGGATATGTATTGGCTCCTCAAGGCTTAACAAACTATGCAGTTCAATTGTTTTCAGCTGCTATGTTGGATGAAATTAGTATTGAAGATGCCTTACTCCAAATAGAAGAAGAATCTCAAAA
The DNA here is from genome assembly GCA_002386065.1 of Firmicutes bacterium UBA3920. GTDB lineage: Bacteria > Bacillota > Clostridia > Caldicoprobacterales > Xylanivirgaceae > UBA3920. The sequence continues at coordinate 3,730 of DGES01000070.1, read as the reverse complement.
AATTGCCGAAGAAAACAAATAATTGACTAGACTAAGAAACCGTACTAAAGAGTTAACATCCTCATTTTCCTAAATGAGGATGTTAACTCAAATTTGCCTTAATTCAAATTGTTAAATATGGGAGTTGATATTATATGGGTCTAAGACTCAATAGCGAAGAAAATTTGGCGGAAAAGGCTACAAAGAGTAAGTCAAAGCAAAATAATAATTTAGTCGCTTATGCTTTTTTGTCTCCTTGGATTATCGGATTCATTCTTTTTTCTGGATTTCCAATTTTAGTATCTTTTTTTCTTAGCTTAACCGAATGGAATCTATTAGGAGATATTAAGTTTATAGGGCTAAAAAATTATATAGAGATGTTTATGACAGGCTCTAGATTTTGGAATACTCTTAAGGTAACTTTAATCTATGTTATATTTGGTGTACTGGCCTCTGTAATTTGGTCCCTTTTTCTTGCAGTACTTCTTAATATGAAAGTAAAGGGGATTGGTATATTTGAGTTTATTTTCTTTATTCCTGCAGTTACCCCTATTGTCGCATTAGTTTTTTCTTTCCAGCTTATGCTACATGATCAGTTAGGAATTGTTAATTATATTCTTTCAATTATGGGGATAGATGGCCCTAACTGGTTAAATAGCACTACATGGGCTATGCCAGTAGTTATATTTATAACGCTGTTTACTTACTCAACTGGTCAAATGATGTTAATTTTTTCAGCGGCATTAAAAGATGTGCCAAAAGAATTATATGAAGCATGTGATATTGATGGTGCAGGGTTCTTCAAAAAATTTTTTAATGTTACATTACCGTCTATTTCGCCTATCTTACTTTTTAATTTGGTTATATCGTGTGTTAACATATTAAATGGATCTTTTTCTCTTATTTATCCTTTAACAAACGGTGGTCCAAATGGAGCAACTAATGTTCTTAGTCTTGATATTTATAATAATGCATTCAAGTTATTTAGAATGGGTTATGCATCTGCTCTTTCGGTTGTATTATTTGCAATTATCGCTATTTTTTCTATTGTTCAGTTTAAGTTATCTAGCAAATGGGTTTATTATGAAAATTAAAATTGAGGAGTGAATTTTGTGGTTAAAGGGAGAACGGTTACAACATTATTAAAATATATGTTATTAATATTAGTATCACTAATTATACTTTTTCCCATTCTGTGGATTATTTCTGGTTCGCTTAAGTCTATGACAGAAGTTAGTTCATACCCACCTAGATTAATCCCAAGCAATATAAGACTTGACAACTATAGCTATGTTTGGAAAAATACTAATATTTTGTACTATTTTCGAAATACTTTAATCCTAATTGTTGGAAACACAGTAGGAACATTACTATCTAGTTCCCTTGTTGCTTATCCATTGGCAAGAATGGAATTCAAGGGCAAAAATACAATTTTTGGGATAATACTTGCGACAATGATGGTGCCAACAACTGTCACTATAATACCACAATTTATTTTATTTAGAAAATTAAAATGGTTGAATTCTTTTTTACCAATGATAGTACCGGCTTTTTTTGCTTATCCCTATAATGTATTTCTATTTAGGCAATTTTTCAGAAGTATACCTAAGAGCATAGATGAAGCTGCTTATATTGATGGTTGTAATCATTTACAGATTTTTTTCCGAATCATGGTTCCTCTATCTCGCTCTATATTTATTACTATAGGTTTACTTTCAGCAATATTTTGGTGGAATGAACTATTTCAACCTCTTATATATATTGATTCAGATAAACTTAAACCTCTAACTTTAGGCGCAATGACGGTAGCTAGAACGCATGGATTTGTGACTATGTGGAACTTACAAATGGCGATGTCAGTGATTATGATTGTTCCGCCAATTATTTTATATATGTTTAGTCAAAAACATCTTGTGGCAGGAATTAAAGCCGGTGCAGTAAAAGGTTAAGGATTAGGTCAACAAAATCAAACAAATGATATCTGGTAAACCTATTTATCCAGGCGAAGATGGGCGAACAGAAGATGGCCGTTTAATTGATAGATATTTTGGAACAAAGATATCAGGTGGATATGGTAAATCAGGAGAGGGTCCGTATGTTATTTATCATCCAAAAACTGATTTTTATTATTTATATGTGACATATGGTTGGCTAGCGGCAGATGGAGAATATAATATGCGTGTATTTCGTTCAAAAAATCCTGATGGTCCATACGAGGATATCTTAGGCCAAAATGCGGTTTTACGGGGTAGTGGCGATCATTCTCCAATTGGCAATAAAATAATGGGCCACTTTTTATTTGAGTCTAAAACGAATGGTTCTAGTTTGGGGTTTGGCTATGTTTCACCAGGTCATAATTCCATTTATCTTGATAAACAAACTGGTGAACAGTATTTAGTATTTCACACACGCTTCCCCTATCGAGGAGAAGCACATGAAGTTCGGGTTCATCAAATATTTATGAATAAAGAAGGTTGGCCAGTTGTAGCTCCATATCGTTATACAGGTGAGAAACTAAAAAAATTGATATCAAACAAATATCTGGTGAATATCAATTTGTCAATCATGAAAAAGATATTACAAATCATCTAAAAAAATCTGTAACTATATCTTTAAATGACGATGGAACTATAACAGGACCGGTTTCAGGTACATGGGAATTAGATGAAGATTATTATGCTAATATTACGATTGATGGAAAGTTATATAAGGGAATATTTTTAAAGCAATGGACCGAGATTAATGAGAAGGATGATGTTACCTTTACAGGTTTATCAGATGAGGGGAAATCAATTTGGGGAATAAAAACAATTAAAAAAACAAATGAAGAAATTGTTGAAACCATTAAAAATGAATTAAAATTAGAGAATACTCATGCAGTTATAACTAATTTAAATTTACCAACTGAAGGTATTTGGGGGTGCACAGATTTCATAGAGTTCTTCTAATACCGATGTGATTGCTAATAATGGGAGTGTAGTTTGTTCTAAGGTTGGAGAAGAAAATGAAAATGTTATACTGACAGCTACTATTACAAAAGCAAACTGTAGTGCAACGAAGATTCTTAAAGCTCTTGTTTTAGCAGAAATAGTTTATGGTTTAGTAGCGTATTATTTATTTGATGATAATTTAGAAACTGTGCTGATGGAACTATTACAGGGAATAATACAAGGAGATGATATAATGAACAGATTAAAAAGGCAAAAAACTTTGCCGCTTAAAAATGTAAAGATTAATGATGGTTTTTGGTCAAGGTATATCTCATTAATAAGAGATGTAGTAATTCCCTATCAGTGGGAGATATTAAATGATAATTTAGAGGATGTAGAACCCAGCCATGCAATACGGAATTTTCGTATTGCCGCCGGCGAAGAAGAGGGAGAATTCTATGGAATGGTATTTCAAGATAGTGATGTGGCTAAATGGTTAGAAGCAGTTGCATACAGTTTGGAAACACATCCAAATCCGAAACTTGAAAAATTAGCAGATGAAACAATAGATTTAATTGGAAGAGCACAGCTTGAAGATGGCTATCTGAACACCTATTATATAATAAATGGCATTGATAAGAGATGGACTAACCTTCATGAATGCCATGAACTTTACTGTGCAGGACATATGATAGAGGCTGGTGTTGCTTATTACAAAGCTACTGGGAAACGAAAGTTATTGGATATTGTATGCCGCTTTGCAGATCATATAGACACTGTCTTTGGTCCAGAACCGAGTAAGAAAAAAGGATATCCTGGTC
>DGES01000094.1 GCA_002386065.1 Firmicutes bacterium UBA3920 | reverse complement strand
AGATGTGTATAAGAGACAGGGCTATACTCAAAACGAGTATAATGTTAAACGTAAATGAGTTTTATACAGATCAAGATCTTGATGACACAATTAAAGCTATAAAAAAAGTATCAAATTATTATGTAAAGAGAAGACAAAACTCATTCTTTTTTTAGCATATAATTATAGTAGTTGATATTCTACTAGAATATCATAAAGAAAATTAGTATGACTCTAATCTAGGATAGCTTACTTTAAATAAGAATCAAAATTTTTGGATATAGCGTAACATTTTAAGAATGTAAGAGAAGGGGAAGGGCATATATGTATGAAGAAATTTTAAATGGGCAGCGAAAATTTTTTAAAAGTGGAAAGACTCTAGAGGTTAAATTTCGAAAGAAACAGCTAATTAAACTCAAAGAGATGATAACAGATAATGAGTCGCAGATTTTAGCTGCCTTAAGGGATGATTTAAACAAATCAGATATGGAAGGGTATTTAACGGAGGTAGGTTTTGTATTAAATGAATTGGACTATATGATTAAAAGGCTAGAACGTTTTGCGTCTCCAAAGGCAGTTAAAACCCCTATTGCCTATTTTAATTCAAAGAGCTATATAATGTCCGAACCTTATGGTGTAGTACTTATATTGAGTCCATGGAATTATCCGTTTCAGCTTACAATGGCCCCCTTAGTTGGTGCTATTGCCGCCGGCAACTGTGTCATAATAAAGCCCTCAGAACATTCTCCCCATACAACGGCATTGATAGATGAGCTCATAACAGAGTTTTTTGATGAAAGATATATAAAAGTTATACAAGGCGAGATACCGCAGACTCAAGTACTTCTAAAGGAGAAGTTTGACTATATATTTTTTACAGGTGGTACATCTGTGGGCAAGATAGTCATGGAGTCAGCAGCAAGGCATTTGACACCAGTTACATTGGAACTTGGCGGTAAAAGTCCATGTATTGTAGAGGGGGATGTGGATGTAGAGCTTACTGCAAAGCGGATAGCTTGGGGTAAATTCTTAAATGCAGGTCAGACATGTGTTGCTCCCGATTATCTCCTTGTCCATAGTAATATAAAGGAAGCTTTCTTGGATGCGCTTAGAATGGTTATTCATGATTTTTATGATGGGGATCCTAAGGAGAGTAAGCATTATGCGCGCATAATAAATGAAAAACATTTTGATAGATTATTAGGTCTACTAGATGGTGGAGATATAGTATTAGGAGGCGAGGTAGACAGAGGTGAACTCTACATTGCTCCCACAATACTTGATAATGTGAAATCAGATCATAAGCTGATGGATGAGGAGATATTTGGTCCTCTCCTCCCTATTATAACGTATACTCACATAGAAGAGGCAGTGGAGTTTATAATGGATAGACCTAAACCATTGGCACTGTATCTATTTACAGAAGATAGGGAGAAAAAATCTTATGTACTTAAAAATACTTCATCTGGTGGGGTATGTATAAATGATACTGTGATTCATATGACGACTAAATGGCTACCGTTTGGTGGAGTGGGTGATAGTGGTATGGGCAGATATCATGGTAAGGCATCATTTGATACGTTTTCTAATAAAAAAAGTGTGTTAGAAAGTGGTTTTACATTTGATACGAGTCAGAGATATCCACCTTATAATACAGAGTTTGAGAAAATGAAAAAGCTGATGAGATTTTTATGAGCGGAGAACTACTAAAAAACCTAAATTTTTATCAAATTATTGCTATAGATACATTCTTGCTAGCCTTGTCATTCTAATCTCGTCGGCAGTATAGTTATCGGATTGGTTGGCCTCTAGGTTAATTTTGCGTATTTAGCTAGGGTACTGTGGAAGACGAAAGTTGATTTTGTTTTGTGATGCTATTGCAAATTTAAAGGTTCATACAGTACTTTATCTAGATGAAGGGAGGTTCTAGCAGTTTTCTTAGGATCTCGGAGAGTAACAATATATTTTAAGGCGTTAGAACTAAAATAGTATAGATTCAGCTTAAAATGAATAAAAACAAATATGTTTGGAACGTTAAAAACATATTATACGAGGGGGAATTAATATGAGTAGAGATCTAAAGAGCATTATCGAAAAGATGACATTGGAAGAAAAGGCAGGACTATGTTCAGGCCTCGATTTCTGGCATACTAAAGGAGTGGAGAGGCTTAATATACCGTCTATTATGGTATCAGATGGTCCCCATGGGCTTAGGAAGCAAGCTGAAGATGCTGATCATTTAGGGTTGAATGTTAGTGTACCTGCGACATGTTTTCCTTCTGGTGCCACATTGGCTTGTTCATGGGATAGGGCATTACTTGAAAAGGTAGGTGAAGCTATAGGCAGAGAGTGTCAGGCCCAAGATGTTTCAATTTTATTAGGTCCAGCTGCCAATATTAAGAGATCCCCACTTTGTGGGAGAAACTTCGAATATTTTTCTGAAGATCCATATTTATCTAGTGAACTAGCTGCAAGCCATATAAAAGGTGTTCAAAACCAAGGGATAGGGACTTCATTAAAACATTATACAGCTAATAATCAGGAATATAAGCGATTGTTAATTGATGTTATAGTGGATGAGAGAACGTTACGAGAGATATATTTAGCAAGTTTTGAAGGAGCAATAAAAAAGTCTCAACCTTGGACGGTTATGTGTGCATATAATAAGGTCAATGGTGAATACTGTTCTGAGAATAAATATCTATTGACAGATATTTTGAGGGATGAGTGGGGCTATGAGGGTTTTGTAGTATCGGATTGGGGTGCAGTAAATGAACGTGTAGATGCTTTGATAGCAGGACTAGAACTTGAAATGCCTTCTAGTGGAGGGATAGGAGATAAGAAGATAATAGAGGCAGTAAAAAGTGGCATATTACCTGAATCGGTATTAGATGGGGCAGTTGAAAGGCTACTTAAAATTATATTTAGAGCAGTTGATAATAAGAGAGAAGATGCCACATTTGATGAAGATGCGCATCACAAGTTGGCAAGAGAGATAGCTAGAGAGAGTATGGTTCTCTTGAAAAATGAAGATGAAATTCTTCCTTTGAAGAAAGAAGGTACTGTAGCGATAATAGGTGGCTTTGCTAAACGTCCAAGATATCAAGGAGGAGGTAGCTCCCATGTAAATCCAACAAAATTAGATAGTGCATTAGAAGAGATAGAAAAATTGGCAGGGGATCAGATGAAAATCTTATATGCTGATGGTTATAGATTAGATGAAGAAAGCGGATTATTTTCAAGTCAGGTATTTAAATCTGCAAGTGATGTTGCTGATGAAACATTAATAGAAGAGGCAAAGGAGATTGCTGCGAAATCTGATGTGGCAGTAGTATTTGCTGGATTACCAGAGAGTTATGAGTCAGAAGGTTTTGACAGGAAACATCTAAGGATACCAGAGGGACATAGTCAATTAATTGAGGAAATAAGTAAGGTCAATGAAAATACCGTAGTTGTTTTAAGTAATGGTGCACCTATTGAGATGCCTTGGCTAGATGAGGTTAAAGGTGTTTTAGAATGTTATTTAGGAGGACAGGCATTTGGCGGTGCAGTTGCAGACCTATTATTTGGTGAAGCTAATCCTTGCGGGAAATTAGCTGAAACATTTCCTGTTAAATTAAGTGATAATCCATCGCATTTGAATTTTCCAGGGGATGATAAAAAAGTAGAGTATAGAGAAGGATTATTTGTAGGCTATAGATATTATGAAGCAAAAGAGATGATGCCATTATTTCCATTTGGCTATGGATTGAGTTATACGACCTTTGAATATACTAATATAGGAGTAGACAAGAATTCAATATTGGATACAGAAGAATTAAATGTAAATGTCAAAGTAAAAAATACTGGTAGTATGGCTGGTAAAGAAATTGTTCAGCTCTATGTAAGGGATGTTGAAAGTAGTGTAATTAGACCTATAAAAGAATTAAAGGGATTTGAGAAGGTAAGCTTGGACCCAGGTGAAGAAAAGACAGTTACGTTTACATTAGGTAAGAGAGCATTTGCTTATTATAATGAAGATATAAATGATTGGTATGTAGAAGATGGTGAATTTGAAATATTAGTTGGAGGCTCTTCAGATTGTACTCCATTAAAGACGGTTGTATATGTAAGTTCTACTGAGAAAGTAGAGAAGGTTTACACAAGGAATAGTACTATAGGAGAAATTATGGAAGATCCTATAGGTAGAAAACTAGTAACAAAATTTATGCAAGAGAATAACTTTGAAATTTTTAAAGATGAACTTTCAGGTGGGATGGCGGAGATAATAAAAAACACACCACTTAGAAATTTGACGATGCTTACTAATGGACAAGTTACTGAAGATATACTTGACAGCTTGCTTGCCAAATTAAATTAAAAATAATACCATTTTTAATTTAATTTTACAAAAAGAAGTTTGTTATATGCGCTTAGCCTTAGGTGAAGACTCCTTCAATACTAATGAAATGGAGTTTTCATCTATTTATAGGTTTTTTTTATTTTTTAGGGAAATGAAAATCATTTGACTTTTCTATATTATGTTAGAAAAAGTCATTTTGAACTTGTTGAAATTTGTCTAAATGTAAGTTATTATATATATAATAGGAAGTTTTACAGATAATAGTCTCTACACTCAATTGAATTGACATATACACATCTAAAGGTGGAGACTATTTAATGATTTATAATTTTAATTAGTATACTAAAACTTACTTCACGTAAAGGCTATATATTTAACAATGTGATTATAGAAGCTTTTAAAAGAAAGAATATACAATCAACCTAATTTTATAGGTTGTGTTTTTAAAGTATTTATGAAATCGATTGGGATCTATAGAATTAGGGATATTGCAATATATTTATAAGATTATAAAAGATAGATAACTAACATGTAAAAAGGGGGGATTTGTGGGTGTT
>DGES01000006.1:1418-8213 GCA_002386065.1 Firmicutes bacterium UBA3920 | reverse complement strand
TGTACAGGAGATACATTTATAGATAGTTTACAGTTTAAAAAATCATCAGTCTGCCAATTTTTTAGCTGCTTACATGCAGAATACAATATATAATAGCCTATAGGAACTATGAGCTCCGTCCTCTCAGCTACAGGTATAAAATTATTAGGATATATGAGTCCTTTTTTAGGATGGTTCCAACGTGTAAGTACCTCGAGGCATACAACCTCATTAAAGCTTAAATCTATCTGAGGATGATAATGGAGTTCGAACTGAAAGTCTTTCACTGCATCTTTTAAGTCCCTTTCAATCATTGTCGCATTTATTATCTCTTTTGACATATGTCTGTCATATATGGCAAAACTATTTTTTCCCGTATCCTTCACACTATGCATAGCTATATTGGCATTTCTAACAAGCTTACGTACTTCATCTCCATGATCTGGATATATAGACACGCCTATACTGAGCCCCACATAGAGTTTATTATTTTCACATATAATTGGACTATTAAATTCATCTAGTATTTTACCAGCTATATCGTATACCATCTCCCTACTTTCCACAGTAGGGTGAAATATTAAAAATTCGTCACTTCCAACCCTCGATACTATACTATTATTTGAATCAAAATGTCGAATTAATCTATCGGTAATTAGCTTTATAAGCTTATCACCAAATACATAACCATATATATCATTTATAATGTGAAAATTATCTATATCCATATAAAAAAATGCACATTTTTCATTGTTTTGGGACTTCTTTTTCAAGACTTTGTCGACTCTATTGATGAATAACCTGCTTCTTAGTAAGCCTGTCAGGTTGTCGTTAGTAAATACTTTTCCCATATTATAACCCCACATCCTTCAAATAAATTGTTGAAGGTTTACAAAACTATTAATCAAATATAATAGTACTAACTTTAGTTTAACATTTATTTGACATTTTTCAATAGGTTTATGTGACTAATTTTTATAAATTGCTATTTTTTACTTTTATTTGTTATATTTAGTCGTGGGTATTCTTGATATTATGTGAGCTTTTTCATAAGCTCATCCCTATTTAATTTTTTACCCATATCTGACTTCATAAATTGCCAAAATAAAAATATGGCAATTAGTGCTCCTATATTATTCTCAATTAAATCTGTCATTGTATCAAATAAGCTACCTTCCTGTGCTAGTCTATAGCCGGGTACATCAACAAATATAATATCTGCTACAAATTCAGCTATCTCCCACATTACTCCTGCCGTATTTACAAAATTAAAGGTATCTATATCCACCTTTAATCTAAGACCTTTCCTTGTAAGTTTTGAATAGTTGAGTTCAATTGAATAAAAAATGGGAATAGCTATAAATGTCAACAGCATTCCCCCTAATATATGGAGTATATCATCATACCATGGATATATACGATAAAATTCAAATAATTTCCCAAAAAATGAATGTAACATAGTGTGAAATGTTATAAGAAAGCGAACTTCTTCTAATATTACAATATTAAACACTTGCTCCACCACATAAGGTGAAAATATGCCTACTGCACACACCATGTATACAGCAAAATATGGGAAATAAAAATCGAATATGCTCATCACCATGGGAAAAAAGGCTACTATTAATGCAAATATTCTATTGTATTTTTTTATTCTGTAATATGTCTTTTCATCTGAAAAAAAGAATGTTTCTTTTATGCTATTTTTATTACTTCTACTCATGCCATGTCCTCATCTCTTTCTACTATTAAGTTTTTATTTTATAATATTTGATGCCATCATTGTTCCTATTATTGTCTTTCCATCCTCTATCTCTCCTGATACTACCATATTATAGAGTTCTTGGAATGGAATTTTATTATAGGTAAGTATCTCGCCACTATCTAAATCTTGACCGCTGACCTTTTCTATATCCTGGGCAATATATATATATAGCATCTCATCATGACAACCTGCAGATGTAAAAAAATGAATGAGTTCATCCCACTTATTTGCCTTATAGCCTGTCTCCTCCTTAAGTTCACGTTTGGCTGCTTCTAGGGGAGTCTCTCCTTCGTCTATGAGGCCCGCAGGAAGTTCTATGAGTTCCTTACCCACAGGGTATCGAAATTGTTTTACAACCAACACATTTTCTCTATTGTCTATTGCAAATATAGCAACTGCATCTATATGCCTTACAACATCTCTATAGGTCACCTTGCCATTTTCTAACTTCACCTTGTCCCTATAGACATCTATTATTTTTCCTTTGTATACCTTTTTACTTTCCAATGTCTTTATCATCACTATTCTCCTTATCTTTTGAATATTAGTTTCCATATCTATTAATATATATCTTATCATAATCAAGTTCATCTTCACTATGGGGGGATTTTTCTTCATCTGGGTAGCCTATAGATATTATAGATTCTACACGTATGCCATCTGGAATAGATAAGACGTCCCTTATATATTTCTCTGATGTCTTAGTGTCATCATACATCCTATTTCTTATCTGTATCCAACATGAACCTAATCCCAATACTTGTGCTTCCAATTGCATTATTATAGATGCAATAGAGGCATCTTCCACCCATACATCACTTTCATTTTCATGAGCTAATACCACTATCCCAAGAGGCGCATCCTTTAAAAAAGCAGAACCATGTTTTCTACATTGGGACAGTTTATATAAAACAGCCCTATCTGTCACCACTATAAACTCCCACGGGCGTATACCCCTTGAAGAAGGTGATAGAAGGGCTGCCTTTAATATAGAATCAACTTTCTCACGTTCTATCGCCTTAGATTTATATCTTCTTATGCTTCTTCTCTTAAATAGAATATCTAACATTTATAACAACCTCCCACATTTGATTTCTAATCAGCCTTCTCTTATATGTCGATATATTTGTTCTAATATCGCATCACCATAGTATTCAACATCTTTACGGGTAAAACCTTTTACTTCTAGTAGTTGATTCTTATTCATAGGTTTTAAAGTTGCTATCTCCCTTAAAACCATATCATCAAGGGATATATGAGTAGAATCTTCTAGCCTATCTGCAATACCTTCTCGCCATGTTTTAAGTTTTTTTAAAAGATCCTCATCGGCTTTACTACCTTTTCTAACATTATCATCTGCAAATAGATCTTCAAGAAATCTGTCTAGTTGTTCATTCTCCTTGCTGCTCATGCCAATACCACATACACTACAATTATAGCACTTTTTAAAATCTGCTTCTTCATTGAAATAATTGAGTATATACAGACGAAGGCATTTTTCGCCCTGACAATATTCCTGCATCTTAGATAATTTATCTAATTCAACTTGTTTATGCTTATCTATGGACTCTTGGGTCAATTCAAACGGCTTATTTGAAGCAATATATGCAAATCCTGCTCTTACTCTTATATAATTGTGTTCTACCAGCTTTCGTATAGCACTCTCTACTGTATAATGACTTATACTATAACTATTTATGAGCGCATTTAAATATATGCCATTTTCCCCTCTTCTCTTCACACGTCGGTATATAGTTTTTACAAGTTTTACGGGAGGATAGTTTGCATTTATTATAAATTTATTTAGGGACATATCCTCATCAGAATACAAGAGGATGCATTGAGCAGTTTTCCCATCACGTCCTGCTCTACCTGCCTCTTGATAATAGTCCTCCACAGATTTCGGCATATTATAGTGAATTACATATCTCACATCTTCTTTATCAATTCCCATACCAAAGGCATTAGTGGCTACCATCACCTTCACATCGCCGGCTATAAACTCTTCTTGCATAAGATTGCGTGTAGTGCTGCTAAGTCCTCCATGATACATCCCCACATCTATTCCCTTGTCCTTTAAAAACATAAAGAGTTTTTCTACATTTTTCCTGGTACTAGCATAGATTATCCCTGAAGCCCCTGGATGACTACGTATAAATTTAAGTATATATCCCTTTTTATTTACCTTTTTCTCAACTTTAAACTGGAGATTAGGTCTATCAAAACTATTTATATAGATATTGCAATCCTTCATAGCAAGAAGATCAACTATATCCCTTTGAACTTTGCTATTGGCTGTCGCAGTAAAAGCCGCTAATACAGGATTGCCTATGTGGGATATGAATTTTCTTATCATCAAATATGCAGGTCTAAAATTATGTCCCCACTGGGATATACAATGGGCTTCATCTATAGCCACAAAAGGTATACTTACATGTGTAAGGGCATCGATAAACCCATCTGAATAAAAACGCTCCGGTGCAATATATACTATCTTATATCTGTCGTGTTTCATTTCCTCAATTCTTCTGTCTATTTCTCGGTCTGATATTGCGCTGCTTATATATGTACTGGGAATTCCCTGCTTTAAAAGCTCATCCACCTGATCTTTCATAAGAGATATAAGGGGAGATATAACTATAGTGGTACCTTCAAATAAAAGGGCAGGTATCTGATAGCAGATGGACTTACCACCACCAGTGGGAAATATGGCCATGGTGTCATTGCCACCTAATATGCTTTCGATGGCCTTACGCTGTCCAGGCAGAAATTCATCATGACCAAAATATTTCTTCAAAACTTTGTCTATAGTATTCATGTACATCTTCCTTTTATTTCTTCCTAAAATTAGTCTATATTTATTTTTCTCATAAATCAATTGACATTTCAACTAAATTTTTGTTTTATTTTAGTGCATTGGGGTAACATATAATAGCACGTAATAATACATTAGGAGGTTGATTTTTTATGAAAAGTTTGAAAGGAACTAAAACCGCTGAAAATCTCATGAAAGCTTTTGCAGGCGAATCACAAGCACGAATGAGGTATACCTATTATGCCTCTATCGCAGATAAAGAAGGCTATAAGCAAATAAGAAATATATTCTTAGAAACAGCCGATAATGAAAAAGAACATGCAAAGAGATTCTTCAAATTCCTAGTTGAAGGTTTTGAAGGTGAACTGCCTGCAAGTGTGGAAATCAATGGGGCTACATACCCAGTTGAAATGCGTTCCACATTAGAAAATCTAAAGGCAGCCGCAGATGGTGAAAATGAAGAGTGGGAAAAACTCTATCCCGCATTTGCCGATGTCGCAGATGAAGAAGGTTTTAAAGAAATTGCAAATTGCTTTAGAAAAGTAGCCGAAGCAGAGGTAAATCATGAAAAGCGTTATCGTAAACTCATAGAAAATATGGAAAATAATAAGGTATTCGAAAAAGATGAAGAGGTAGCTTGGAAATGCTTAAACTGCGGATATATACATGTTGGCAAAAAAGCACCTGAGACATGTCCTGCATGCTTACATCCACAGGGCTTTTTCGAAGTCTTTAAAGAGACATATTAATGTTTGCTAAAATAAAAAGAGGGCTTTTTACACCCTCTTTTTATTTTATATCAACTATCTTATAGCCCATATCTTCTACTGCATTTTTTAGTACATCATTATCTATTTCTTTATCTAACTTTACTGTAGCAGTCCCGTTTTTTAATTTCACCTTTACAGATTTTACACCATTTATGTCATTTAGGGCTTTTGTTACCCTATCTATACAATGTTTACAACTCATACCTTCTATAGTCAATACTTTCTTCATATTTCAATCCTCCCTTGTATTTTTATCTATAAGTGGGCTTAAAGCGCCTTAAACGAAGAGCATTTGTTACAACTGACACTGAACTTAGTGACATAGCAGCTGCTGCAATCATAGGATTTAATAAGGGCCCTCCAAATATATATAGAACGCCAGCTGCTATGGGTATTCCAACTGTATTGTAAGCAAAGGCCCAGAAAAGATTTTGCTTTATGTGCTTAATTGTCTTTTTACTCAACTCTATTGCAGTATAAACATCCATTAGATCGTTCCCCATGAGAACTATATCTGCCGACTCCATGGCTATATCTGTTCCAGAGGCTATTGCCATTCCTACATCTGCTTGAGCCAGCGCCGGCGCATCATTTATCCCATCACCTACCATCGCAACCCTATACCCCTCTTCTTGTAGCCTCTTCACATTATCTGCCTTATCCTGAGGTAATACCTCAGCTAATATATTTTCTTCCGCTATACCTATCTGTCTTGCTATGGCCTTTGCTGTCTCTTTATTATCTCCAGTTATCATCATAACTTTTATCCCCGCCCTGTGAAGAGCTTCTATAGCATCCTTACTACTTGGCTTTACCACATCTGCCACGGCTATAACGCCTATTAATTTATTATCTATTGCAACATACATGGGTGTCTCGCCCTTTTGTGCCAATGCCTCCATATCCCCTTGTCCAGCCGAAATATCTATATCATAGTTTAACATTAGCTTTTCATTACCCACCAGAACATGCCGTCCATATATATCAACTTTAATACCATGTCCGGGTAGAGCTTGAAAGTTCTGAGCATCGTATAATTCAAATCCTTTATCAATTGCTGCCTTTACAATTGCCTGTCCCAACGGATGCTCAGAGGAGCGCTCTGCAGATGCAACAAGCTTAAGAACTTCATCTTCATCCATATCCCCATAGACTATTATATTCTTAAGTTCAGGTTCCCCTTTAGTGATTGTACCTGTCTTATCCAAAATAATTACATCTATTTTATGTGCTATCTCTAGAGCTGTTCCACTCTTTATAAGTATACCATATTCAGCGCCTTTACCCGTACCTACCATTATAGCCGTAGGTGTTGCAAGACCAAGAGCGCATGGACAAGCAATCACCAATACAGATATAAATATCTTAAGTACAAATCCAATTGGTTTTCCACTTATTGCCCATAAAACAGCCGCAACCACAGCAATGATTACCACTGTCGGTACAAAATAACCAGATATTACGTC
>DGES01000006.1:0-1128 GCA_002386065.1 Firmicutes bacterium UBA3920 | reverse complement strand
CCACCCACTACAATATCTCCTACTCCCTTATCAACAGGAATACTCTCTCCTGTAAGCATAGACTCATCAACTGCAGTATATCCATCTATAATTTCTCCATCTACAGGTATTCTCTCCCCTGGCCTCACAAGTACTATATCGCCCACTTCCACATCTGCTACAGGTATTATAATTTCTCTACCATTTTCATCAATTATAGTAGCCTCTTCAGGTGCAAGTTCCATGAGTTTTTTTATAGCTTCTGATGTCTTACCTTTGGCCATTTCCTCTAATGTCTTGCCAAGCATCACAAGGGCTATTATTACCCCAGCACTTTCAAAGTATAGCTGCATTACATATTCTGTATGACCTTCCCCAATCATAAACATAGAATATATGCTATATATGAGAGCACTTGAAGTCCCTATGGCAACTAGAGAGTCCATATTGGGATTTCTCCTAAATAGTGCACTAAAGCCTATAGTATAAAATTCATAGCCCGCTATAACTATAGGTAGAGTCAATAAAAATTGTACTAGTGCAAATGACATGGCATGTTCTTTCGGATCTATTATCTTCGGTATTGGCAATCCTATCATATGTCCCATAGATATATACAATAAAGGAATTGCAAATATGAGGGAGATAGTAAGCTTAGTTTTCATAGTCCTAATTGACCTTTCATGCCTAACCCTCTCTGTATTAACTTGTCCTTCAGTCTCTATATCAAGAGGCTTATAGCCTGCCTTAATTATCGCATCCTTTATCTGAGAAATACGCACTTTATTTGGATCATATTCCACTTTCGCCTTATTAGTAGCTAAGTTTACACTGACCTGTGATACCCCATCCAGCTTTTCAATGGTCTTTTCAACAGCTCTAGAGCAGGCAGCACATGTCATTCCCTCTATAGGAATTGTTATACTTCTATTGTTCACATTTTTGCTCTGTTCCATAATACCTCCCCTTCTATTACAGTTTCTTATATTCTATCAACTTGGATTACACCCTCATATCTCTATATACCCTATTATATACAATCTTAACTAAATAACTATTAGCAAATTCACAGCTTTTTTCAGAGGTCTGTGTCACATATGTTTGATTTCTCTAGAGGAGTTTTTTAAAAACTTCTGAGCTAATTGCGAT
>DGES01000134.1:5633-8361 GCA_002386065.1 Firmicutes bacterium UBA3920 | reverse complement strand
GATCTTATCTTGTATATACCTATATATTTGTGTTGAAAAAGTACATATTAAATGATAAATATAAGGCAGTTGCTTAAATACGGCAACTGCTTTTTAAAAACTAAAAGGGAAAAATTTGAAATTTTAAAATATTAATTTTTTAGAAGTTTATAAGATGATGTGGAAATTTAAACTCTTTGATAATTATAAGCATATTTTAATAATTGGAGGACAGAATTTACTTTTCAATTGGGGATTATACTGGTTTATTTTGAGAAATTTAAAGCCTAATTGACAAAACATATTTAGCAAGGTGATTTTCGTAACTATTTTTATAACAGACATTTTTGTTGTTGATATTAAATATAACTTTAGATAATAATGGTAATTTAATTATGTTTAATACTGTATTATAATAAAAAACATGGAAGGTTTTACGGAATTAGTTCCTAAATATATATGTAAATCTTTGAAAAATAAAGAAGTATTGAAATGAGTATTCCTAATTTTGATATACAAAAACATGCAAAAACTAGAAGCGGTTTAACTTGAGTATAATGTAATCAATGTGATGGTACATTTAAGTATAGGATTTGTATAGATCTACCTATGAAGAAATGTTAAAGTAAATAAATAAAAAGAGGGGAGTGAAAAAATGGGACAGCTAGGTAATATGATAAAAATGCTCATACTTCTAAAGAGTCGGGGAAAGATGAAGGCAAGTGAACTTGCAGAGGAGATAGAAGTGGGAGAGCGAATGATAAGGCGCTATAAAGATGAATTTGAGCAGGCAGGAATATATATAGGTTCTATGCGTGGTCAATATGGTGGATATTATCTAGAAGATGAAAACTTTATATTCAATTTAAACTTAAGCACTGGTGAATTTGCAGCCTTGCATATGGCTAATGAACATCTAAATAGCACAGGATTTATATTTATGAAAGAATATCGAGATGCACTAGATAAGATAAATGCCACTTTGACGAGGAGATCAAGTATTAGTCGAGATAAATATTTAATAGATATAGGAAAACCAAATATGGACATAGATGTGGAGAAGAAGAAATATACAGATTTAAATGCAGCATTTATAACAAGGAATAAGGTAAAAATCAAATATTTTTCACTTACAGGAGAAGGAAGCATTTCTGAAAGAATTGTACAACCATATGTATTTTTTATGTATAAAGGATTTTGGTATATGGCGGCATATTGTGAAAATAGGAGAAGAGTTCTTGATTTTAAACTCTCTAGAATTATGGACTATAAGATCCTTGACGACAAGTATGACATATCAGAAGATTTTGACTTAAATGGCTACATGGAGGCAAATAGCATGGGAATCTTTAATCAAAAGGAATACGATGTAAAGCTTAGGATAGAACATCCTATGGCAACTTTAGTCAAGGAAACTGTGATAGTCGAAAATCAAAATATTATATACAATGAAGAAGACAATTCTATAATATTTGAGGCAACTATGAGGGGACTTCCTGAGATAATTTCATGGATACTCAGTATGGGAGATAGAGTTACGGTGTTAGAACCAGAGGAACTAAGGTTAGAGGTAGAAAAGGAAGTAATAAAATTAAAAGAAAAATATAAAATTTGACATTGTGCTGTTTTATGTCCTATATGCCTGTTATAATTAATTTTAGGAGGTGGAGAAAGTGAGAATTAGCTGTAGATATACTACAGAACGTATTCCCTTGGGTTATCGGATGATGTTTGTAAGTCTCATAAAAGAGGCTCTACAATTATCCTCACAGGAATATTTCGAAGCCCTGTACTATTACGGCGATAAACACAACAAAAAATCAAAAGACTTTTGTTTTTCCGTATTTTTAAAGGGATATGAGCTTAAGGAAGACAAAGACATATTTGAGATAGGTGATGGGCTGTCTTTCAATATAAGTTCGCCAGATCCAGAGTTTATCATCAATCTATATAACGGTTTATTGAAACTAGATGAATTTCAATATAAAGATTTTACACTTAAAAAGGATAAAATTCATTTACTCAAAGAAAAGAATATTTTTGAAGAGGAAGTAGTTTTTAGGACATTATCCCCAATACATATAACTGACAAGCATAAAAATTCTCTATCACCCTATGATAAGGCCTTTGATAGGGAGTTTAATTACACGCTAGACATGATTCTTTCTAATTATAGGGGTGAAGGACTTGTAGAGCCTGTTGAATTTAAACCAATTCATATGACAAAAGTAGTTGTAAAAGAGGAAATAGCTAGATTTCAAGAGCTCACAGGAGAAAGATATCTTCATATTGAATCATATGCCGGGATATTTAAATTAAAGGGCAATGTGTCAGATCTAAGGGATATATATACTTTGGGTGCATCTATGAGGCGAAACCAAGGTTTTGGCATGATAGAGGTGGTAGTATGAAATTCAAACTTTACCTATCAGATTGGGCATACAATATTGGGATTATAGGATTTATACGTATATTAGAACACAATGAAGTAGATAGAAAACTATATACTATGCGGGAGAATTATCTGGAGATTGATAGCAGCATATTCGAGGAATTTGCAGACTATTATTTTGATTATTTTATATCTATATTTGACTTCACCGATAGGGTGAGTCAGACATTCAATACAGCAATTAAACAGTTTGAAGATGATGAAGACTTAAAGCTAAGAGACTACATAAAATCTTTGGAAGATAGGTTTTCTAAATACCAAAAAGCAGCAGCAAGAACAGAATACGAGGATGAATAC
>DGES01000134.1:4136-5437 GCA_002386065.1 Firmicutes bacterium UBA3920 | reverse complement strand
CGAAATAAGAAAGAAAAGGGCTATAAACATATTAAGGGCAGAGTTCGGGAATTTTTTTGGACAGGTTAGCTTTTTAAATCCTGCTTTCAAGGGAGTGTATGCGAAGGATTTCGTTCAGAAGATGAAAGTGGACTTTATAGATGTGATTGAGCTAGAAGAAGATGAAAAGACAAAGAAAAAGGGTAGGAGAAAGGTATACAATTGTTCATTTTGCTCTCGTGAGACAGATCATGGCTATGACTTTGAAGAGTCGAACTTTTATTTAGTAGGAGTTAGTAATAAAAATCAAAGGAATTTTTTTTGGGATCAAAACTTTAAAATGCCAATATGTCCACTTTGTAGACTCATCTTCATGTGTTTGCCAGCAGGAGCAATAAAGCGAACTCAAAGATCAGGGGAATCTGTATATAACTTTGTTAATTTAGATACTGATATAAATTCTCTATACAAAATAAATAGTAACTTTAGAAATAGACTAAGTAGTGCCGATAACCCATTCAAGGAGATTATGCTAGATTTAATAGGGGAGATGAGTCAAAAGAGCACATGGACTCTACAAAATATACTCTTTATAGAGTTTACGCTTGCAGACAGGAAAGGGACATTGAGTTATTTGAATATCCCAACTTATAAGGCAAATTTCTTTTGCGACAGCAGGGTTATACAAAGCTTTGGTGGTATATATGATAGACAATTTCAGCTAGATGTCATGGATTACATACTTACAGATAGAGATTTGAAATATTTGGTAGATAAACAGATCAGAAATAGTATTAAACAAGAAAGAAAAATAGGGGGAAACCAATGCTATAATGCCATCAAACTCAGATTTTTCATCAATTCTTATAGAAAGGGGTCTGTGGATATGAGCAGTAAGAGGCTCTATTTTGCCTATAACGAAGGACAAAAAATAGGAAAGCATCTTAACAACAACAAGATAAATGCTATGGCCTATAAATTATTGAACGCCATAAAAGTAGGCAATAGGTCGCAGTTCTTTGATGTACTGGTGAGGAGTTACATGGGTGTAGAATGTGAAGTTCCACGTGTTTTTTTGAATGTATACTCAGAAAAGGATATGGATTTTGAATCCGTTGCGCAGGCATTTGTAGCAGGACTTGTGTCGAGCAAAGAAAAAGATGAAAATAAGGAGGAAAATTAATATGAATAAGGGCTTGACATCAACTATAATTTTCAAAGGACAGAGCTTAAACTATGGAGAGGGAACATCTAATATCTCTGAACTTAAAAAACTTACAAGAGGAGATGGCAGCGTATATACTTATGCATCTAGACAATGT
>DGES01000134.1:3260-3987 GCA_002386065.1 Firmicutes bacterium UBA3920 | reverse complement strand
AGAATGAAGCAACAATAGAGACTTCAGAAGAAATGGATTTATTTGGTTATATGAAAACAAGTAAAAAGAGCGAGGGTAGTGCAGGTGGGGCAAATACAAGATCTGCAGCAGTTAGACTTAGTAATGCCATATCTTTGGAGCCATATAGAAGCGATATGGATTTACTTACCAATAAGGGATTTGCTGATAGAATAAACGAGCATCCTAATCTTGCAAACATAGAGCAGCACTTGAGTTTTTATACCTATACAATCACAATCGATTTAAACAAAATAGGTGTAGATGGGAAGATAACCCTCGACAACTCCATACGGGCACAGAGGATAAATGAGTTTCTTGATATAGTAAAGATATTAAATAGAGAAATTCGAGGTAGACAGGAAAATTTATCCCCTCTATTTATAATTGGTGGCATATATGATCTTCCTAATCCATTCTTTATGGGAAGAATTAAAGTGGATACCAAAAATGGTGAGTATCTGATAGAAACCGGAAGTATAATTGATACCCTTGATATGGAAATACTTGGAAACAATTTAATAGAAGATACCTATATGGGTATAGTCAAAGGGGTATTTGGAAACGAAAGTGAACTCATCTCCTTATTTGGTGATAGGGCATTGAGTATTGAGGAATATTTCCGTCTGTTAAAGGATAAGGTGAACGATTTTTATGGAGTGTGATAATACCATGAAAGTGCTGAGATTAAAGCTATTTCAAGAGACCG
>DGES01000134.1:2155-2946 GCA_002386065.1 Firmicutes bacterium UBA3920 | reverse complement strand
TTTATAGACATGGGTATATCCATACAGGGTAGCTATGATAGTGTGTTTTCAAATTACCAAGATATGTATTCTTATAAGGGAGAGTCTAAAGGAAAGGCTGTAGTTACCCAGATGCCCCTAAACGTACATATGCTATATGGGGTCAACCTCATAATACATGTAACGGCATGTAATGATGTAATTGATTCTATAGTAAATAGCATAAAAAATTCAGATGAACATATTAGCTTAGGACGAAGAGAGGATTTAGTCAGAATAGATGAGGTTTGTGAAGTAACTGTGGAGAAATCAAAGGTAGGGAGAGGCTATCATGGACCATATATATTGGAATATCCCATATATGTTCCAAAGTATAAACTACCTAAAAACTTAAGTGGGATAAACTATCTGTTAAATTGGAAATATGAGATTGTAAACGAATTAAGAATTTGGGAGAAGATAGAGACAACCTATGTAGACAGCGGAGAGATAATAACTGAGGGTAATATAGAAGTAGACAGTGATGGCTACATAGTATTTTTCAATGTAGAGCTTTAAGGGGAGTGGTATTATGTTTTATGCGAAATCTGAAGGTAGGGAGACTTTAAAGCAACATACTGATAGATTGATAGATAACTATAATATACTTAAACATCATTATGGGGAGAAGATAGAGAAAATTGCTCCCATTGACGGTGAAGTATTTTGGAGACTCCTCTATTATGGAGTATTTTACCATGATTTTGGAAAGACATATACAGTGTTTCAAAATATAATAAGGGAGAAAATAGGGCTAGAGAAGTTGGATACGC
>DGES01000134.1:0-1918 GCA_002386065.1 Firmicutes bacterium UBA3920 | reverse complement strand
TTTCACCATGAGAGGGATAGCAAACCAGACTTTGAATTAATTATAAGAATCATAAATGAAGATCTATATCCTAAACTAGATAGTATAAATTATGAGATGGGAACTAATATTGAGATTCTAGATATGTGGTATTTAGATCAGCTACAAGATAAAAATAGAATACGGGAAGGTGATAAAAACTATAGACTCTATGTACTACTAAAAGGTTTTCTACATCGACTCGATCATTCTGCATCTGCTCATATAGATACAGAGATTAATAAGGGTGAAAATGCAAGTTTTTACGTGGTGGATTACATAGAAAATAAATTAAATGGAGAACTTAGGGATGTGCAATTGTTCACCAGCTCTAAAAAAGATGAGAATTTGATATTAGTTGCATCTACCGGTATCGGAAAAACAGAAGCTTCTCTTATGTGGGTAGGAGAAGATAAGGCTTTTTTTACACTACCTCTGCGTGTCACCCTAAACTCGTTATATTCAAGAGTTAGGGAAGAAATAGGATATGAAAATTTAGGACTGCTCCATTCCACTAGCTTAGATTATCTTGAAAGTAGTGGGTATGAAGATTCACTCCAAATTTATAATAATTCTAAACAGCTATCTAACAAGATTAATTTTACTACAGTAGATCAAATATTCCCATTTACATTTAAATATAAAGGTTATGAAAAGATATATTCTAGTCTGTCATATTCTAAAATTATAATAGATGAGATTCAAGCATATTCACCTATAATAGCAGCTTCTATATTAAAGGGTATAGAGATGATATATGGACTAGGTGGTAGATTTTTAATTATGACAGCTACCTTGCCGAGGATATATAAAGAATATCTGCAGGATAGGGGTATAACTTTTGAACAGAAGATATTTCCATCGGATATGAATAGGCATAAACTATCTATTGTTGATTGTTCTATATTAGACGACATAGATAGAATAGTTGAAAAGGGAAAGACAAATAAGGTATTGGTTATAGCCAATACTGTGAATAGAGCGTTCGATATATATAATGCAATAAGACACAATAATTTGGATATGCCTGTAAAACTGCTTCATTCGATGTTCATACAGCGAGATAGAAGAAAATTAGAACAGCAAATAGAGGAATTTGCAAAGGGAGATGAACCAGGTATATGGGTAACGACTCAGATTGTGGAGGCATCACTTGATGTGGACTTTGACTATTTATACACAGAACTCTCTTCATTAGATAGTTTATTTCAGCGACTAGGTCGATGTTATAGAAGGAGAGAATTTAATCTCAAAGAACCCAATATATATGTATACACAGAAGAATTAAGCGGCATTGGTACTATATATAATAGTGAGATATTTGAACTTAGCAAAGCTTATATTGAGGGTTATGACAATAAACTTATAACTGAAGAAGAGAAGATGGCAATGGTGGACGAGCTGTACTCTACGGAAAACCTTGAACTCAATGGGAAAGGTTTCATTAAGGAATTTAAAGATGCCTTAAGAGTACTTGATACTATAATTGACTATGACTTTAGAAAGCGAGAAGTTCAAGATATGTTTAGGGAAATAAACAACGTTAAGGTAATTCCCTATAGAGAATATTCGAACAATATAAGTCTATTTGAGAAATTAAAAACTGTGGATGATAAGAGTGAGCGATTGACAATATATAGACAGATAAACGACTTGACGATTGATATGCCGGTTTATAGGGCAAGGAATAATATAAGCAATGTGCCACGACAATATAAGCTAGAAAATCTCTATATATTGAACTTAAAATACAATTCAAATGACGGTATATTATGGGGTGAAAGAATTTCAAACTTGATATAGGCGCTCTGCTTTTAGTTTTATTTTTAGGAGGGTAGAGATGAAAAGTTTTGAACTTGAAAAATTTAAAGTTCAGGGCATAAAAATTAACTATTATTAT
>DGES01000021.1:12118-12454 GCA_002386065.1 Firmicutes bacterium UBA3920 | reverse complement strand
TATATATTCGAGCTTTTTGGTAAGGATTTGAAGAGTGAAAATTTAGGAAGCAGCGGATTATTTTGACTTTATGTTCCAATTCTAATAAAAAGAGTTTAAACAATATTGATTTTAGTATAGAATATAGGTAAAGTAAATCTAATATAGAATAATGATGTCATGATTCAATTATCATGGAGTGAAAATCTCTTTGGTAGTTGAAGAAAGGTGGTTAAATCTTATGAAGAATAAAATCATATATACTTTAATTATATTTATGTTGGTTAATGTGTTGATAGTTCCCTTATGTGAACATGCAAAGGGAGATACGGACATAAAGATAAGTGTTTCATATAG
>DGES01000021.1:9924-11838 GCA_002386065.1 Firmicutes bacterium UBA3920 | reverse complement strand
GAACTTACTTCAAAATCTGATATACCTATAAATAATATAGTAGTCATAGATAGTGTTCATGGGGAATTGGGTGTAATTGATGTATTACAGCCTGGAGAGACAAAGACAGTATCTAAGAGTTTTAATTTGACAGATTCAGTTGAAAGCTATGTAATATTGCGGTTTGATAATCCTTTTAAAGAAGGAGAACAGGTCGAACAGTCTTTAAAAAATGCTAAGCTTAGTGTAAATGTTGTCAAAGAGGTACCTGAGCCTAAGATAAGTATGACTGTGACACCTGATAAAACTTCTGCAAAGGGTACTACGGATGTAGCCCTCAATGTAAATGTACAAAATACAGGAAATGCTACGTTGGTAGACATAAAAATTTTAGACTGGAATGGAAATGTTGTATCAACGAAGAACAAACTGCAACCAGGGCAGAGTTATTCGGTTCAATTTACAGGCAAAATGGAGCCTGAAAAGACATATAAGATAACCTGCAGAGCTTTAGCAGAGGGAAGTGATAAGAAAGCGGAGGTGTCTCAGGAGGTAAAATTGTCAAAGATAGCTCCTGCAGTGACTATTGATAGAAAGATTATACCTGAAACCTATGGGATAGGAGATAATATAACTATACAATATATAATTCGCAATACTGGAAATGTGGGACTGAGAGATATAACCTTAGAGGAACCACAGTGGCAAGAAAAACAAGTTGGGAAATTGGACAGTCTCGATCCAGGTGAAGAAAAGACAGTATCTAAAGAGATAAATTTGACAGCACCCCTTATAAGCAAAGTAATACTTACAGCTTATGACAAAATAACAGGTGGGAAATATGTGTATGAGGCTACGAGTTTTTCCATAGGTCAGGATGCCGTTGAAGATGTATCTAAACTAGATATAAAATTGGAGGCAGATCCAGAGAAACTAGAAGGTCCTGGCTCTGTAAAATTGATATGTACAATAAAAAATAATGGTAGCGGAAGTTTTAAGAACATAGAAGTTTCTTTAAAAGATAGGAATATTGTGTTAGGCAGTTTTCTAGAGCTGCCGGCAGGTAGTAAAGAGACAATAGAGAGTATGCCCATAGACATTGAAGAGACAACTACATTTAGGGTGGTGGTGAAGGCCATAAATAGTGCAGGTAACAAAGTGGAATTTACAAGTAGCCCTCTTACTGTAGAAGTAGTTGAACCTGTTGAAGATGAAGATAAGCAAGATGGGAAACGTACTATTCTCAAGACAGTACTCATAGTAATAGGATTACTTATAATATTTGTTACAGGTACTTTGATATATGTTATAAAGAATCCTGATATTGGAAACAAAAAAGATGTTAAAAATAAACGAGAAAATAATGCAGAGCAGATAACGTCTAAAAGTCGGAAAAGACGAAAACATTGAATTTATAAATAGGGCATCGAAGTTTTGGTAGTTGTATATAGTCAATGATATAATGAAAGAGAATTTCGGTATCAATTTAATAGATAATTAATATCTCCCTCTTATGCATAGAGGGAGTATTAGGATATTCTTATCATATAGGGGTGTTAGTATGTTAGATCTATCCAAGCTTAGCAGACAGATATATAATATGACTTTTGAATTTGGTCAACAGCTAGATGAGCTAGACTGTAAATTAAATGAGGCTAGAAAATTATTTGAAGAATTTGATAAAGATCCCCATGAGTGGATGAATAAGATAGATTCTCATGATAGCCACTTTTTTGTGGCGTTCCCCAAAGAACCCATATCTACTGCCCACAAACTTCCAGATTTAGATACATCCTATTCAATCCTTGCCACAGATGGTTCACAGATTGAGATCGATACCCATGAGGTTGCCCTTTGTTATGTAATAAATATAGGTTTAGTGGCCATTCATTATGATGGTAATACAGCCCCATATCTAGATAGTATACCTAAGCT
>DGES01000021.1:706-9645 GCA_002386065.1 Firmicutes bacterium UBA3920 | reverse complement strand
AAGATAATATGGCAGCGGTGGGATTTGTAGATGGGACACTTGTATCATGGGATAGAGCTGCTTCGGCGAAGAAAGATATAGGTGCATTTACCGGACCGCTGTTTGAAGATACTTTTAAGGCAGGGGAGCGGTTTGCTACTCCCATAGGTGGTTATATATCGGGATCACGCACATCACTTGTGGTCAATACACTTAGGGCAAAGCTTTGCAATAGACAATTTATGGACTGCTCCAAATGCAATAGGAATGCACCATGTAGGCAAATAGATGGACTCCGAGACACAATTCTATTTAAGGATATTTTAAAAAAAGGAGAGAGATCTACAGTATTCTATGGTGGTATAAATACACTTGATAGAAAGGATTGGCCAGAGTATAGGATTGGATTTTTTTATATAAACACCGGTGAAGAGATAGCGCGGATAGAAGCACCTGATTATGTATTAGAAAATGATGGGTTTTTAGATCTATTACATTTTGCAGCATATGATCAATCGCAAAAGGGAATGGGTTATCCCATATCACTGCAAGAGGCACACCATTTAGCAGTAGTTAGGGGACCAGAGCGGGAGGCGTTTTATAGACTTGTGGCGAATACTTTGATAGATGCAGGTTTACCTTCTAGGGTGACCAATAAAAAGCTTAGAAAATTTACGAGATTATTTTAATACTATCAACATTAAAAACAAATGAATTTTTGCATGTGTTATGAAAGGGGTTTAGTTTTAACATATAAATGGCCAATAGAGGACTATAAATTGATGAGATTTATAGGCATATATGTTTTTATTTTATATTTTTAGACAAACTTATGTATTGATAAAATAATAAAGTGATACATTAAATTATTCAAGTTTGCAAACTGCTATTTTTAGTATTGGGCTTGGATAATTATACAAGGGAGGATGGCAATGATAGGCGAGATAATAGAGAGTAGAACATGGGAATTTATAGTGGAGACAGTGGAATATGATTTTAAGCTTCCCTATGGTTCATTTGTAAAGGTAGATGATGGTGGCAGGACAGTATTTGGAATAGTGGCAGGGACGGCAACAGCTAGCATAGATAATAATGTACGTGCTAAAGCTTTTTTTAAGCCTCTAGATGAATTAAAATTAGAACAGCCCCAGATATTTTCCTTGCTTAAGACAGAGGCCCATTGTATAGTATTAGGTTATAGGGAAGAAGGGGTATATAGACCATATTATCCTCCAACCCATTTGCCACTTCATCTGCAAGTGGAATTTGCAGATGATGATGAGATTATGCAGATAACAGACGGGTTATCTTATCTCATAAAGACAATAGAAGCGAAGGATACCAATTGTGAGGAACTTACAGCAGCAGCCCTTCGGAAGGCGGCTAGTTTAAGGGAAAATAAGAGAGAATATCTAGTTGAGGCAGGTCGGGAGTTATTTAAGATATTGGATTATGATACACAGAAGCTAAAGAGCATTATGGAAAGGGTGGATATAGCATGAAGGGAACGGTTCTTAGAGGTTCACTATCAGGCGGATTTGATGTACGTCTTTCTATAGGTGAAAATGTAGAAGATATAAAGGTAGGAACGTTCTGTGTTGTAGAGGGTAAAAGATATGACTTCTTTTCTATGGTAGTAGATGAAGAGATAGAGGCAACCAATCCACAGGTATTATATGAGACATTTAGCGATAATTCTCTTATAGATGAGATTATAATGGGTACAGGTGTCATAGAAAAGGTAAAGGTGCAGCCTATGATAATGATAGACAAATTAGAGGGAGGCATAAGGCCTGTAAAGAGTATACCGTCTCATATGTCTCATGTTAGGGAAGCAAAGGAAGAGGATGTATTCGAAATATTTGGGAAACCGGATGCAGAACACTTTTATGTAGGTTCACCACTTGATATGGAAGATATAAAGTTATGTGTAAACCTAGATAGGTTTATAGAGAGATCCAATGGTATATTTGGAAAGTCGGGAACTGGTAAGACATTTTATACGCGTATAATGCTATGTGGTATGATAAAGAGTCAAAAAGCCAATGTCCTTGTATTTGATGTACACAATGAATATGGTTGGAAAGGGAGTAGTGAAGCAGGAGTAGAGGTAAAGGGATTAAAACAATTATTTGGTTCCCAAGTTGCCATATTTACACTGGATGAAGAATCAAGTAAAAATAGGGGTGTGAGACCAGATTTTGTGGTTGAAATACCCTATAGGGCAATAGAGCCAGGAGATATTGCACTTGCATGGGAGGAACTTAATTTAAATCCCACTGCACTTGAGTCAATATATATTTTGCAACGATATTTAGGAGATAATTGGTTACTCGATTTTTTAAAGATGGATGTACAGGATATAAAAGATCTGACAGAGGAAATAAATGCAAATCAAGCTTCACTTCAAGCCCTTCAGCGAAAACTTATGATGCTAGAGAGGCTTCCTTTTATAAAGGAAAATCCTGCTGATGATGCAGTAAAACGTATAATGGAATACTTAGACAATGGTATAAATGTGGTATTAGAATTTGGGCGCTATCAAAATAATATGCTTGCCTATATGTTAGTTGCGAATATATTGACGCGGCGTATACATGCACGCTATGTGGTAAGGAGTGAGAGGGCACAGGCGGGAAAAGGTGCAATGAATAAACCTCTTGTCATTGTTATAGAGGAGGCACATAAATTTTTAAGTCCAGAGCTATCTAATCAGACCATATTTGGCATGATAGCGCGGGAGATGAGAAAGAACAATGTTACACTTCTTGTAGTGGATCAAAGACCTTCAGGCATAGATCCAGAAGTTCAATCTCAGTTAGGTACAAAGATAATAGCCTTACTCACAGATGAAAAGGATATAGAGGCTGCATTGAGTGGAAGTAGTAATGCTAGAATGCTAAGAAATGTATTGTCAAGTCTTGAGACAAAACAGCAGGCAATAATATTAGGTCATGCAGTGCCTATGCCAGTAGTGATACGTACCCGTGAATATGATTTTGAATTCTATGAAGATATGACAGATGGGCTTTCATCTAGTGGAGATGATTTTACAGGAAAGAGGTTTTTAGACGATATGGAGGAGTATTTGGAGGATAAAGGAGCTATACAAGTGGATATTGGCGATGTGGATGGAATAGAGGAGTTGTTTAAGTGATGGATAAAAGTGTACGAGTTATACACACAGGAGATCTTCATATAGGTGTACAAAATTATGGACGTTTAGAGAGCGATACAGGCATTCACACACGTCTTAGGGATTTTTTAAACACATTTGACTATTTGGTAGAATATGCTATAGACAATGATGTGGATGCGGTCCTCATATGTGGGGATATATTTAAAAATAGGGAACCTAATACAACCCAGCAGCGAGAGTTTGCAAAACGTATAAAAAAATTATCTGATACAGGTATAAATGTATATATAATAGTTGGGAATCACGATGTCCACAATGCTCCCCATAAGGCAACATCGGTTGAGATATATGACGTAGTGGATCTTCCCAATGTACATGTACGACGAAAACCTTCGATAGATATATTAGATACAAAACATGGTCCCATACAGGTGATAGCCTTACCATATGTCTCACCTAGTGTAATAAATGCAGAGGGAACTACTATAGAAGAGCTTTCTTTAGATATGCGTAAAAAATTGTGTGATATAGTAGATAACCTTGCGAAAAAAGCATATACTGATCTACCTACAGTATTGATGTCTCACTATTCTGTCATTGGTGCAGTTCCAGGTTCTGAACGTTCTATAATGCTAGGTCGAGAAATAACTCTTCCATTGTCATGTTTTGCAAGAGATGAATTTGACTATGTGGCATTAGGACATATACACAAACATCAGGTTATGGGAGAGGAACCGCCGGTGGTATATTGCGGCAGCATAGATAGGGTGGATTTTAATGAGGAGGAAGATAAAAAGGGGTTTGTGATAGTGGAATTAGGGCGAGGATATGCCGATTATGAGTTTGTGGAACTACCAACTCGACCATTTAAGACAATATATGTGGATACCACAGAAGGTGACCCATTTCAACTAGTTGAAGATGCCATTACACCTCTTCAACTAGAGGATGCAATAGTAAAGCTTAAGGTAAAAATAAACTCTAATCAATTGCCTGACTTAAGAGAAGGGGATGTATATAGGCTTTTACGAGACAAAGCTTTTTATGTGGCAGGTATAGAAAAGGACATAATATCTGATAAATCCCATCTAAGGCATCCGGGTATAACTGAACGTATGGACATAGAAGAAGCGGTAACTGAGTATATAGATAAGAAAGAAGAGTATGAAGCCATAAAGGACGATCTCCTAAGGTTGAATTCTAAACTCTTGGCTAGATTGCGGGAGGAGGATATCGTATGAAACCCTTAAAACTCTATATGAGAAATTTTAAATCATATGGTGAAGAGACACCTATATTTGATTTTGAAGCATTTGATGTAGTTCTTTTGACGGGCGAAAATGGAAATGGTAAATCATCTATAGCCGATGCAATAGCATGGTGTATATGGGGACAATGTAAGGGTATGACCGGACGTGGTGGTATAGATGATCTTGTAAGGACTGGCGCAGACGAGATGGAAGTCTCCTTAATATTTGAAGAAGATGGCAATAGATATAAGGTAATTAGAAAGCGGGACAAAAGGCGGGAGCAGTCTTCATTAGATCTATTTATAGAGGATAGTGGAGAATTTATACCTATAAGTGGCAATAGGATAGATGAAACACAGTCTAAGATACAGAATCTTATAAAACTAGATTATGACACATATCTGTGTACGGCTTATTTAAGCCAAGGTAAAGCTGATATGTTTGCAACTAAAAAACCAAATGAGAGAAAAGAGGTTTTGGCTGAGATACTCAATCTTTCTAATTATGATAGGTTGGCGGAGCTTGCAAGGGAAGAGAGGAACAGATTGCAAAGTGAAGCAGAGATAGTCCAAAGGGAGCTCTATGGATTAGAGACAAGGATAGAAGATGAGGCAGCTGTTAAAGATACTAAGAAGAAGGTAGATAGTGAATTAGAAGATATGCAAATCAAAGAGAAGGAGACTGGCGAAGAGTTAGATGGATATTATGAGGTATATAGGGAAAAGAGTGGGCTTGTAAAGAGTTTAGAGGGCAGTAGAGAAAATTTAATTAGAACACAGGAGGAGATTGTCGATTTAAAAAAAGAAGAGAATGAACTTAAGACGCGTATAAAATCTTATAAAACCCTTCTTGAGCGAGAAGAAGAAATTGTGGTTGGATATAAGAGGGCTAAGGCACTATCACTTAAGGAGAATACTTATAGGGAACAACTGCAGATAAAGACGGATCTTACGCGCAAGTTAGAGGCGGTAGAAAGTAAGATAGAGAGGGAAAAACAGGAGATTAAGTATAATATAAAGTTATTAGAACAGAAAATAGAGGTAGAAAAGGTTAAGCTTGAGAAGGAAGATAAATTAAAAAAAGAAGAAAAGGTATTGATAGATGCTTTGGCAAAACTGCTTACATTAGAGGAGAAAGTATCAGAGACTGAAGAAGAATTAAATGAGAACATAACTAGGATCGCCGATCTAAAGGCCAGAGAGAAGACATTAATGGAAAAATTAGAGGATCTGAGAGAAAGATATAAGGATATATCAGGCGCAAAGTCAAATTGTCCCACTTGTAACACCCCTTTGAGCGAAGAAACAAAGGCAAAAATATTAAAAGATATGACTCAAGAAGGACAGAGGCTCCAATCTGAGCTAAAGGATGTACAGGATTTAATATCCCATCTCAATGATAGACGAAAAGTATTGTCAAAAGAGATAGCTAGTTTTAAGGATAAATTGAAAGATAAAAGCAAAATGGAGAGTCATTTGGCTATCATTCAGAGGGAATTGGAAGAGGCAAAAAGGGCTAAGGAAAATATGGATATGCTCATATCAAAACGTTTTCCCCTTGAGAAAAGTTTAAAGGAGAAGACATATGCAGATGAGCTATTTAATGAGCAAAGAGACCTTAAAAATGAGATAGATAAGTTAAATTATGATGGTGATGCCCATCGACAGATCAGGGAAGAACTAAAAAAATACGAGGACATAGATAAATACTATCAGGATGTACAACTTGCTAAGGCAAGGCTTTCAGCAGATGAAGAGAGTATGGAACGTGTATTAAAGCTTATACAGGATAAGGAAAAGTATATACAAGAACTTATGGAACTTATTCGTCAACTAGAGGCAGCCACAGGGGATATTGAAAGTATAAAAAAGAAGATATATGTATTAGAGATGGATAGGAAAAAACTGCTGGATGATATAAGAAAACTACAATCTAAAAAAGGAGCTTTAGATGAACGTTTAAAACAGATAGAAACAGCTAAGGAAGAGATGAAAGAAAAAAAAGAAAGCATTGCAGATTTGAATAGAGAGATAGAGCTTTATAAAACCCTTATAGAGATATATGGCAAAAGGGGAATACAGGCAGCTATAATTGAAAATGCAATACCTGAACTGCAAGATGAGACAAATCGGATATTAGCTAAAATAACAGATGGGAGACTGACAGTGGAATTTTTGACACAGCGTGATACGAAATCAGGCAGTACAGTGGAGACTTTAGATATAAAGATATCAGATGGACTTGATACTAGAAAGTATGAGACATATTCAGGTGGAGAGGAATTTCGTATAAACTTTGCTATACGTATAGCTCTATCTAAAACACTTGCAAGACGCGCCGGCGCTACAGTTCGCATGTTAGTTTTAGATGAAGGCTTTGGAACCCTAGACGAAAAGGGTAGGGAGAGATTAGCTCAAGTGATAAATGCCATATCGGATGAGTTTGAAAAGATAATAGTTATTACCCATATACAAGATCTCAAGGACTATTTTTCGAACCAAATAGAGGTATATATGACCCCTAATGGTTCTATGTTTAAACCACTGTGAGAAAAGACATAAGGGAGATGATATACTATTATTGAAGAGGTGGTATATTTCTATTACAATATATAATTACTATTTTAAATTATTAAGAAAGGAATTTGTCTATGAAGAAAAAACATGTTATATCATTGATGATAGTAGGAGCAGTTATTGCCTTATGCATAATTGTGTTAAATATAGATAGATCAGATATGAGAAATACAGAGAAAATATTGGTTACAGTGGGTGAGACTCAAGAAATATATGAAATAGACGATAAAGAGATTATAAATAAGATAGTAAATAAAGTAATAAAAGATGAAAAGGCAGGATTTGACTTATTCATACAAGAACCCTATGAATATGCTTTGGAATTTTTCACACCAGAGAATGGATATGGCCCCTTACTCTGCTATAGAGGCCTAGGGGTGTGTATATTTGAAAGGGACACTGCAGGGAATTATATACAGGTGGATGAAAAGTTTTTTAAATGGATTGAGGAGGGCATGAAAAATTGAGGATTATTTAATGCTCAAATATATAACCCTATGCTTGAGTTTCCGTATTTTTTTCTGAATTATAGATAAATCAATGACTGTAGCGTTTAATATGTAAACAATAAAAAATACTACAAGTTAGTATGATTCATAGGCTTTGTATAAATGAACTTTATTTTTTTGCAAAAACTCAATTAGAACTATATGACCTCGAAGTTTATAATTAAATTTAATAGTATCTCCCCATAAATGGTATGTTGGCATATTATTTCTAATTTCTAAATATATTTTGTATAACCAAAGTGGAAGTTGCTAATAATATATATATGAGATTTCCAAAGAATGGAGGAATTAGATTATGCTACATACACAGAGGGTAAAGCTGGATAGATCTGAGCTTATAGCTATAATGGAAGAAGAAGTGGAAATGGCTAAGATGCGCAATCTACCAATTATAAGAGCATTTGAGGTCATATCCGATAGGACAGGGCTCAAGGTAAATACTATTCGAAATTATTATTATCGCTATATAAATAGCCTTTCAGATGGTGACAGCTTGAAAGATGGA
This sequence comes from Firmicutes bacterium UBA3920, assembly GCA_002386065.1. Classification (GTDB taxonomy): domain Bacteria; phylum Bacillota; class Clostridia; order Caldicoprobacterales; family Xylanivirgaceae; genus UBA3920. The sequence goes on along the minus strand of DGES01000021.1, from coordinate 1,687 downwards.
GAGGGGCAAACTAAAAAGGTTAGGAGTAAGGGTAAACCGTTCACTGCTGAAGAGATAGAGATGCTCATGACCACTATGTTGAAAGCTCAAGCAGAGGGTAAATCTGTAAGGGGCTGTGCTAATGAGTTGAGTGGTGGTGACGCAAAGTTATTGATAAGATATCAAAATAAATATAGGAATGTGATTGCAAATAAAGTTGGATATGTGGAGAGTTTGATGGAGAAGATGGTAGCAGCAGGTGAGACTTTTTTTAATCCATATACTAAGGAGTATATAATAAATGGGAAAATGTCTAGTTATGATAACTATAAAACACAGGAACAATTTAATGAAATATTAAGAGATACAGTGACAAGCTTGAGTAAGATACAAAACATGACCATTAAGCAATTAATTCATGGATTGAGCATAATCACCAAACGATTATCAGGGGATGAAGACCTTCAAAGTAATGAAACTTATGTGAAGATGAAAGAGGAGCAAAGGAAGCTAGAGGAAAAACTCTCCCAATATGAACAAAAGTTAGAAGACGAACGCTGGAAAAGTGCCCGATTATTCACATTACTTAGACAACTTATAACCATAAATAAAAATTTTTTAGCACTGCCAACCAATACTAGATCTGCAGAGATAGATGAATATGTGTTAGCGTTAAAAAATTGTATAGATATATACAAGGTTACAGTAGATGAGTACATTTCTTAGATTTAAAATATCCTATTTATAGCTGTTAAATGTATGGGATTTTTATTCCCATACATTTATGTATGTGCAAAAAAACTGCTATATAATTATTTTAAATCAATGCCAGAGATAATTGTCTATTATGTGTTCTTTAAATATTTTTAAATTTAAGCAACTTGATTTATGTGTTTTAGCTTGATATACTTTTATATAATTAAATCATTCTATTAGGTGTCATAGCTAGTGCTATGGTGAAAAGGGAAAGTGGTGTAAATCCACTGCAGCCCCCGCTACTGT
>DGES01000021.1:0-368 GCA_002386065.1 Firmicutes bacterium UBA3920 | reverse complement strand
AGGACCTCCAATCCATAGGGTTGGAGTTTTTTGTTGCTTAGAATCGCCCTCCTTTACGTTTGAAGTTTTTATCAATGAAATTGTATAAAAGGGAAAGGTGGGAATGTTATATGAAAAGGCAAAAAAATTTTAGAATACTTATATTGATTACAATCATAGCATTATTGCTATCAATGTTTACTGCATGCAGAAGTCAAGGTAGTGAAGATAAAATATCACAAGAAAAATCCAGTGCTGAAGCTGTAGACGAAGATTCACAGAAGCATAGGGAAGAAGTTAGTGAATATCCCATTGAATATGAAGATATGCGGGGAAGGATTGTAAAGGTAGAAAATAGACCAGAGAGGATAGTATCTCTACTTCCTTCG
>DGES01000076.1:4262-4429 GCA_002386065.1 Firmicutes bacterium UBA3920 | reverse complement strand
AATACTGCCATACCTCTTATCCTTTGATTTTCATATGTGCCTTCATAAGGAAGTCTAAGATCCTCCACATCATTTTGTGCACTCTCAAGGGCAGGATAGACATATTTTAATATCTCATTTTTAGTAAAATTAGTCTCAACCTCGGGCAAGACAGTGGATAATAAAGA
>DGES01000076.1:2650-3973 GCA_002386065.1 Firmicutes bacterium UBA3920 | reverse complement strand
CCATTTAACCTGTGTTTTCCTGGTCCATTTATAAGAGAAGAATCATTGTCATGTTGGTTGAGATTATTTAAACTCTGTATAAGTCCGTTCAATGCATTGACCTCATAATCTTTTATTTCTATCTCTACCCCACCAAGTTTATCTATGACTTTTTCCAAACTAAAAAAATCAACTGTTACATACTTCTCTATATTCATATTGTAATTTTCATTAACTGTCTTAATAGCAAGAGCTGGGCCTCCAAACGCATATGCAGCATTTATGCGATTATCCTTCTTACCTGGTATGGACACATAGGTATCTCGCATGATTGACGTAAGTTTTATCTTCTTTTGTTTCGTATCTAATGTGGCTATCATTATGCTATCTGATCTAGAATTCACCCCTGGATCTCTAGCATCAAGACCAAATAATAATACATTTATTATACCCGTATCTTCCGTACTAGGTACTTCTTTAGATACACTTAAATCTTCTGATGTCAACTCCTCATATGTCTCTTCATCCTGTAATTGTACATAATTTATTTTATTAAGTAGATTATAGACATATAGGGCACTGCCCCCAATGATACCTATTACACATACTACTATAATTATAGTTTTTTTATTTCTTTTTTTGTCTTTTATTTTATCCATGATCCTAAACCTCTCTTTTTTCTATTTGGACAACAATTATTATCTACAATCAAGTATTTTTATTTAAAAATCTCTTTGACAGATATGAAACAACCACTTTTAGCTCTTTAATTTTAAAAAGCCACAATATAACTATATAAACCATGCCACTTAATATTGTGGCTATTAAAAAATGTAAACCCTTTACATTAAACAACCAAATTATAATAGAAAATGGTATCCCACTTAAGATAAGTTTACCCAAACCTTTAAAGTCTAATATATCTCTTATACTGCAGTGCATAGTTCGCCTCCACGCTATTATGAAGAATAGCACAGAAGCAAAGAAAGATAAGGATGTAGCTAGAGTCAGTCCTCCAACTTCTAAGTGCTTAACTAATATGATGTCAGCTATAATATTCACTCCCACTGCAACAGCTCCATTTATCATAGGCGTTCGAGTATCCTGTAATGCATAAAATGCTCTGTTAAAGATCTGCCTTATAGAAAAAGGTAAAAGCCCTAATGAAAGGAATGACAAAGCATATGCAGTCAGCTTAACATCCTCTCTGCTAAAAGCACCTCTTTCAAACACTATACTCACTATATCTTCACTATATATAATAGTAATTATTGTAACAGGTATCATAATCATAGTAAATATGTTTATAGAGCCTGATATATATTCATTTAATTCCTTATAATT
>DGES01000076.1:0-2346 GCA_002386065.1 Firmicutes bacterium UBA3920 | reverse complement strand
ATAGCTGAAATACTACCCTGAACTAAACTAGAAGCTAAAGCTTTATCTACAATGGTATTGATCTGACCTATGGCAGTACCAATGAGTACAGGTATTATAAGTATAATAAGTTTTTTGACATAGGGATCTTTAAAATCTAATATGGGTTCATATGAATACTTACCCTTTACAAAAAATACTTGGATTAAGGCTTGCCCCATTGTACCTATTAGAGTAGCTACAGTTACTGCATAAATCCCATAACTTTTTGCAAATAATACACAGCCTACTATAATTGCAATATTATAAGGGAAACCCACCAAAGCAGGTCCTAAAAAACTCTCATTTGACTGTAGTATACCTGTTAAAATTGACGAAACCATACTAAATATGGCACCTATGAATAAAATCCTAGTAATATCTACAGTTAAATCATATATGGCATCTGAAAATCCAGGAGCTAATAGATTTACAATATTGGGAGAAAAAATTATACCCAAAACCAATAAAAAACAGCATATAATGCCGATTATATTAAGCAAATTATTTGCAAATCTATTGGCAGCTCGTTTTCCGTCTGAGACCAAAAGCTGAGTATATAGTGGAATAAAGGTGGTAGATATACTAGCGCCTACGCTTGCAAATATCAAATTTGGTATACTCAAAGCCATAAAATATGCATCAGCTTCCATACCTGCACCAAAATAATTTGCAATTACTGTCTCCCTTACAAAACCAAATACCTTGCTTAGAAGGGTTATTACCATGAGCATTGTAGTTGTCTTTGCCATTTTCTTTGCTGTATTCATAGATTAACCTCTTTCATTTCAAAAAAGTTATTAATAATCACCGTTTGCTCCCCAACTAATTATATATGATTTCTATGTAGAATCAATAGTATTATATTAAATTTTTTTACTAAAAGAATTACAAAAAGATAACATTTACTAAGTATTTTAAATTGTCTTTATACATCTCACAGTTTCTCTTTTTAAAATGTTTCTAAGCTACTTTTTCTAACTCAGCTCATGTAGAGTTACCCCTAATATATTGGCACCTAGCTCTTGAAGACGTTTTTTAGCCATCTTCATACGATTTATATCCGACTCACCAACCGTAGATACCAATATAATGCCATCGACAATAGTAGAAAAAGCCATTGCATCTGGTATATGACTCAAAAAATATGAATTTACAATAATGAAATCATATTCTTTTTTTAGCTCATCAAACAAGATTTCTAGCTTATCTGTTAGTAATAATTCTGCAGGATTTAAAAATCTTGGTCCTGAAGTCAATACATCGAGATTTTTCTCTTCTACTTTTTGGATCGCTTCCCTATAATCCAAATCATACTTCAAAATGTTGGATAGTCCAGTTTCATTGTCTAAGTTGAAAAAAGTATGAATTTCAGGTTCCCTTATATTGCCATCTATAAGTAAGACTTTTTCCTGCACTTTAGCCATGGAGATCGCCAAATTTGCAGCAACCTCACTCTTACTTGGATTTTTATCAGAAGAGGCAATTAATATTGTCTGTCTTTTTTGGGATGTCTTAAAATTATATATAGCAGTTCTCAAAACCCTATACACTTCTGATGCTTCGTCGGTATTAGGTATAACACTCAATACAGGAAGCTTTAGATTTTCTTCGATATCTTTTGGAAACTTTACAGTATTATCTAAATATTCCTGTATTAATATCACAATTAAACTAATTACACAGCCTATCATTCCAAATATTTCCATATTAGTTTTTATTCCCATTTTCATAGGGATCGCCTCAACCCGTATATCTTCTAACACTTCAATCGCTACTATATCATTTAATTTTTGAAAATTTTCTATTGAAACTACCATAATTTCATCTATTATTCGTCTTGCTACATCAGGATCTTTATCCCTTACTTTTAAATTTAGCATATCTGTTTTATCTATTATTTTTGCTTCTATCTTTGTTTTGAATTCTTCATATGACCTATTTAATTTTAAATTATCAATTACTTTATTAATCACAACTTCTGAATTTATTATACTATTAAGAAAATTGACAGAGTTTTTATTAATTCTCTCATATCTTTCATAATTTACTCCCTGTTCATCTATATAAGCCTTGGGTCCTCCTGCTAAAATAGTAACTGATGCAATATAATCTGGTGTTCCCTTCGTTTTATTATATACTCCAATAACGCCACCGACTATAGAAAATAATAGAGTAAACAAAATTATCATACGTATTTTATCTTTAATTGCTAAGAAATAATGTTTTAAACTCTTTTGCATCACTTTATTGCCTCCTATACTTCAAAGTTGAAGAAATCTTTATTATTAAGATTATTCTAATTTCTAATCATGAATTATTTATTAT
>DGES01000030.1:11399-11748 GCA_002386065.1 Firmicutes bacterium UBA3920 | reverse complement strand
GGTTTATGTATGGACTAAAAGGGGATGTTATAGATGGCTGGTAAACTTATATTATGTGCTACGCCAATTGGCAATCTTGAGGATATAACCGTTAGAGTGTTAAATACATTAAAAGAGGTCGATTATATTGCAGCAGAGGATACTCGTCATACTTTAAAACTCTTGAATCACTATGGTATAAGCAAGCCACTTATAAGTTATCATGAGCACAATATGCACAAGGCAGGCGATAGGATATTTACACTTATAGCTGAGGGTAATGATGTTGCCCTAGTATCTGATGCAGGTATGCCTGGTATATCTGATCCAGGTTCAGAACTTGTAAAGGAGGCTTGGGAACGTGGTATAG
>DGES01000030.1:0-11207 GCA_002386065.1 Firmicutes bacterium UBA3920 | reverse complement strand
ATCGATTTGCATTTGAGGGTTTTTTGCCGAATAAAAAAAGTGAGAGATATGAATGGTTAAATAATCTCAAGGATGAAGAACGTACTATGATCTTCTATGAGGCCCCCCACAGACTTATGGATACTCTAAATGAGATGTCGAAAATATTTGGAGGGGATAGGAAAGGCGCTGTGCTCAGGGAGCTTACTAAAATACATGAAGAGGTGGTACGGGGTAATCTAGATGAAATAATAGACCATTTTAAAGATAGGGATATAAAAGGGGAGTTAGTGATAGTACTTGAAGGGCTTTCCCATGACGATCGACTATATTCATTTAAAGATATAACGATAAAGGAGCATATAGAAAAGTATATGGAGTGCGGACTTAGTAAAAAGGAAGCAGTCAAGCAGGTGGCAAGAGATCGTGGTATACCTAAATCAGAGGTTTATAAGCATAGTATAAATATATAAAAAAAAAGCAGCCCTATGGGCTGCTAAAAAAATATCGATTTTCTGTAGCAAATTAGATGCAATGTATATTATTATGCAAACACACTAGCTACTTTTAAAAAATTAATCATTATCAACTAAGTTGCTGCCTTTTTGGGCTAGCTCTGCGAGGCATTCTTTACATATATTTTTTCCCTTATACATTTGAACATCTCGCGCGTCTTCGCAGAAGATACATGCAGGTTCATACTTTTTGAGTATGATATGCTCACCATCTACATATATCTCTAATGCATCTTTTTCTTCAATACCAAGTGTACGACGAAGCTCAATCGGAATAACCACCCGACCTAATTCATCGACCTTTCTTACTATACCTGTAGATTTCATATATGCCCCTCCTTTAAACAAAATTCGACAAGTTCTTACATATTTATATTACCAGTAATTACATTTAAAGTCAACATTTTTTCAACATTTTTCGCAAATTTTTATTATTTTGGTTGAAAAGTCTATAATTACTAGGTTTCAGGGATTTAATTTTTTTGTGAAAACGATGTCATTTCAAACAAGGGAAGAGTCCGGCAGATAAATTCGACAAAATTCTACACAAGTTGCTTATTTTTTCCCTTCGCCTATGAATGTGTTAATTATTTAGATATGGATAAAAACATATATATTAAAAATAATGGACGTGAGTTAAAGGAAACTATGCTGACAATATTACGTTATAATGGACAAGTGGTGTGGCATATCAATAGACAAGATTTAGTATTTTGAAAGGATGATATCGGTGGGGGCAGGGATTATATGGCTGTTTATGATGATAATAGGTATATTTTTAGGCATATTAAATGGGAATATAGTTGAGGTCGTACAAGCAGGAATGGACGGTGCAGTGCAGGCGGTGGAGTTATGTTTTGGATTTATAGGTATATATTCTATGTGGCTTGGCCTTATGAAAATAGCTCAGCGTTCAGGTTTAATAGAAGGTATATCTAAAAAGATGGGAAGATTTTTAAGTTTTCTATTTCCTGATGTACCTAAAGAACATCCAGCCATGGGGGCCATGGCAATGAATATGACCGCCAATATATTTGGCCTTGGCAATGCAGCAACTCCATTTGGTGTAAAGGCCATGGAGCATCTTCAGGAATTAAATCGGGAAAAGGATCGTGCTACAGATGCCATGTGTATGTTTTTGGTGATAAACGGCTCATCTGTGCAATTAATACCTGCCACAATAATTGCAATGCGGGGCAGCGCCGGCTCATCAAATCCATCTGAGATAGTAGGCACAACCCTGATTGCTACCATATGTTCCACAGCTACTGGCATAATATCAGCAAAGGTACTAAAAAGATGGATGTAATAGAAGTCATATCAAAATATTTACTTCCCCTATTTATATCCACCATACTCATATATGGATATACAAAGGGAGTAGATGTGTATTCCACGTTTATTGAAGGTGCAGAGGAAGGGATTACTACGGCTATTCGTATTATGCCCTATCTAGTTACAATGTTTATTGCCATTGGCATATTTAGAACATCGGGAGCCATGGATATATTTGTATCTGCATTAACTCCATTGGCCAATATAGTGGGAATTCCATCTGAAATACTCCCTCTAGTTGTAATGCGGCCCATATCAGGTATGGCTTCTTTAGGGATTGTTGCAGAGCTATTTAGCATATATGGAGCAGATTCTTTTATAGGGCGGGTAGCATCTACTGCAATGGGATCTAGTGAAACTATACTCTATACCTTATCTATATACTTTGGTTCAATAGGGATAAAAAATACTCGCTATACACTAATTGCTGCATTTATAGCAGAGTTTGCAGGTTTTATAGCGGCGGTGGCAGTATGTAAATTCGTATTTGCATAGATTAACTAAGCACATTAATTTTAAACGATATAATTACATTCTGTAAACATCTTATTTGAGTTTTTGTAAAAAAAAGCATTTATAAAAGCCTTTGAATTACACTGATTTATAGTATCTTATTAGCTGCTTACGCATAAAACGTTAAAGGCATTGATTTATCTATGATCAAGAAAAATGCGAAAACTCAAGCTTATCTATGGTTTAGATAATTAAAGATAGAATCATTGGTATGTCAAGGATTCAAAAAACAGAAATTAAAAATTTATATTGACAATTATATCCTATTTGATATGATTGTCAATAAATGAGAGATTAGTGTGGAGGGAATTATGGATATAACGGTATATGCAACCTATGATGATGTTCAGGAAAACAAGATCCCTGGGAATTTAGTAGTGGTAGTGGATGTATTTAGAGCGACTAGTACTATTATCACCTCTCTAAATAATGGTTGTAAGGGGATAATTCCTGTAGTAGAAATCGAAGAGGCCATGGCTCTTTATAAGAATGGCGAAAAGGGTGAATATCTCCTTGGCGGTGAGAGGGAAGCCCTAAAGATAGAAGGTTTTCATCTGTCAAATTCACCTAATGAATATACAAGGAATGTAGTGGAAGGTAGGATGATAATATTTACTACTACAAATGGAACTAAGGCCATAAGAAAGGCAGAAGGAGCAGATAAAATTATACTTGGTGCACTGATAAATGCAGAGGCTATAGCTCAATATATATTATCGAAGGATGAAGATGTGGTATTTATATGCGCCGGCACAGAGGGGCAATTTTCATTAGATGATATTGTAACTGTAGGGGCAATTATATCTAGGATTGCTGCTCACGATATTTCCCTTGAACTTGATGATCTTGGTTTTGTGTGTAGATATATGTATGATAGTTATAGTGACAATTTGGAATCAGTTATAAAAAATTGTCGACATTATAATATACTCAAAGAAGCTGGGTACTATGACGATATTACATATTGTTTAAAAGAAGATGTGATATCTATAGTGCCAAGGTATGTAGATGGCATTATTACTGCTAAATGAGAGAATTTTAATATTAAATTGGATATAATATTACAAGATGCATTTTGCTTGACAAATACGCCCTAATTGCTTATATTAAAGATAGAATAGATATAACATGCTGTGAAGGGAAGAGTAGACAAAATTTATCTATCTAAAAGAGAGCCGAGGTAGGTGAAAGTCGGCGGTAGGTGCGTTGTTGAACATGGACCTGGAGCAGGATGGCTGAAAAAGAGTAAGTCATCACGGTTGATTCCGTTATCACAATCGGATGGTTGTCAGATCATCTAATAAGGCCTCTATCGTAAGGTAGGGGTAAAGTAGGGTGGTAACGCGATGCACCTCGCCCCTCATGTGGGTGGGGTTTTTTATTTTTAAACAAAAAAATTAGGAGTGATAAAATGTCGAACAGGGAAACTTTCTATATTACAACCCCTATATATTATCCAAATGATAAGCTTCATATAGGCCATTCCTATACTACAGTGGCAGCTGATGCATTGGCGCGTTTTAATAGGATGAAAGGCTTAGATGTGATGTTTATAACAGGTACTGATGAACACGGACAAAAGATAGAAAATACAGCTAGAAAAAATGGGAAAACTCCCAAGGAATATGTGGATGAGATAGTTGCTAGCATATTAGAACTTTGGAAACTCATGGATATATCATATGACGACTTTATGCGTACTACCGATGAAAGGCATATTAGGGTGGTACAGAAGATATTTACGAAGTTGTATGAGAAGGGCGATATATATAAGGATAAGTATGAAGGTCTATATTGTACTCCATGTGAGTCGTTTTGGACAGAACATCAGCTTGTAGAGGGGAAATGTCCAGATTGCGGTAGGGATGTACAGCCAGTAGAAGAAGAGGCGTACTTTTTTAGATTGTCAAAATATCAAGATGATCTTTTAAAGCTTATGGAGGAGAATGAGGAGTTTATAGAGCCTAAATCAAGGCGAAATGAGATGATCAATAATTTTCTCAAGCCAGGTTTGGAGGATCTTTGTGTATCACGTACCTCATTTAAATGGGGTATACCTGTACCCTTTGATAAGGACCATGTAATATATGTGTGGATAGATGCCCTTTCAACGTATATAAGTGTGCTTGGATATATGACGGAAAATGATGAGAAGTATAAAAAGTTTTGGCCTGCTGATGTACATTTAGTAGGGAAGGAGATAGTGCGATTTCATACTATAATATGGCCAGCGATATTAATGGCATTAGGTGAACCCCTTCCTAAGAAGGTATTTGGACATGGTTGGCTTGTATTAGAAGGGGGCAAGATGTCTAAGTCAAAGGGCAATGTGGTTGATCCTGTGGTACTCATAGAGCGATACGGCTTAGATCCAATAAGATATTTTCTTCTCAGGGAAGTGCCCTTTGGCTCAGATGGAGTTTTTTCCAATGAGGCCCTTATAAATCGAATAAATTCAGACCTTGCAAATGACCTTGGAAACCTTTTAAGTAGGACTGTTACCATGATTGAGAAATACTTTAAAGGTGTGCTTCCATCGGCTGTGGCGCCGGCGCCCATAGATGACGATCTCAAAGAGCTGGCAATTGATACAAGGCGTAAGGTAGAGGAAAGCATGGACTCCCTTGAGATAAGTAATGCTTTGGTTGCTATTTGGGAACTAATTGGACGGGCCAATAAATATATAGATGAGACTACACCATGGATATTGGCCAAAGATCCATCTCAGCAGGATAGATTAGGTACTGTTCTCTACAATCTTGCAGAGACGCTTCGGATAATATCAGTACTCATAAGTCCTTTTATGACAAAAACTCCCACAAAGATTCGCGAGCAATTGGGACTTGCTGAGGTAGATAAATTCACAAGTTGGAAGAGTTTAGATTCCTTTGGAAAGGTAGAGGCTGGTACAAAGGTTAAAAAAGGTGATATAATATTTCCACGTCTTGATGTAGATAAGGAGTTAGAAGAATTAGAGGCACTACTGCCTACTTCGAGTGAGGAGGAAGAAGATTTGGTGAATGTAGCTGAAATATCAATAGAGGATTTTGAGAAGATCGATCTACGTGTAGCTAAGGTGTTATCTGCTGAGAAGGTTAAAAATGCAGATAAACTTTTAAAGCTTGAATTAGAAGTGGGAGACGAGACGAGAACTGTGGTATCAGGTATTGCTGAGTATTATAAACCAGAGGATTTGATTGATAAAAATCTTGTGTTGGTTGCCAATTTAAAGCCAGTTAAATTAAGAGGTATATTATCCCAAGGCATGATACTAGCAGCATCAGATGATGAGGATAATCTTGTTCTCGTAACTGTAGATGATACTATAAAAAGTGGTAGCCAAGTGGGATAGGTGATAATATGTTCTTTGACAGTCATGCACACTTAGATGATAATCAATTTGATGGAGATAGGGATAGGCTTATAAGAGGCCTTACAAATAGAGGGATAGGCCTCGTGGTAAATCCTGGGGCAGATATGGCCTCATCACGATTTGCAGTAAAGATTGCCGAAAAATATCCCCATATATATGCAGCAGTAGGTGTTCATCCCCATGATGCTGACTCTATGGGAGATAGAGATATATATGAATTGGAAAAACTGGCAGCACATGAGAAGGTTGTGGCCATAGGCGAAATAGGACTTGACTATTATTACGATAATTCAAAAAGGGATATACAAAGAATTCGATTTATTCAGCAAATAGAGCTGGCAGGACATGTGGGGCTCCCTATAATTGTCCACAATAGGGATGCCCATGCTGATACACTAGATATTATACGGAAGAATATAGATAATATATCAGGTGGAATAATGCACTGTTTCTCAGGAAGTGTAGAACTCATGAGGGAGTTTATAGACATGGGTTTTTATATATCACTGGGCGGTCCTGTTACATTCAAAAATGCCAAACGCCCTATAGATATAGCCAGGGAAGTACCACTAGAAAGACTACTTATAGAGACAGATTCCCCATATCTCACGCCCCATCCTTTTAGGGGTAGGCGTAACGATCCAGGTTATGTGTCACTTATTGCACAAAAAATAGCCCAAATTCGAGGGATGCGTGCAGAGGAAGTGGCGGATATAACCTTTAGGAATGCCTTAAAATTATTTAATATTGAATATGAGAGGGATGTAAATGCAATGGATACATTTGTATACGCACTAGGTGATGCTTTATATATAAATTTAACAAATAAGTGTACAAATAGCTGCAATTTTTGTATAAGGAATGAGAATACAGGTGTAGGTGGATATAATCTATGGCTAAATAGGGAGCCTACTTCTAAGGAAGTGATTGACTTAATAGGTGATGCTAGCCAATATTCTGAAATAATATTTTGTGGATATGGTGAGCCCACTATAAAATTAGACGAACTATTAGAGATTGCCAGATCGGTAAAGGCACAGGGCGGAAAGGTCCGTATAAACACAAATGGTCAGGCAAATCTCTATCATGGGAAAAATATTACTCCCAGATTTGAAGGGCTCATAGATACTGTTTCCATAAGTTTAAATGCTCCTACAGCATATGAATATCAACAGATATGTAAATCAGACTATGGAGAGGATGCATTTCATGGTCTATTAGAGTTTGCATCAGAGTGTAAAAAGTATGTGCCCAATGTGGTATTTACAGTAGTAGATGTCCTTTCGCCAGATAAGATAGAGGCATCTAGGCGATTGGCAGAGGAACTAGGTGTGCAGTTTAGAGTGAGAACATTCATAGAAAAGCAGGATTTGGCTTAAGATAGAGCCATATCCTGCTTTTCTCATATATAATTATAGTTTTATTTAACTAAAGATTATTGGATCTAATATTATTTGGATTTTTCTTTATAATAAATTTAAATTTTCTATTGGCCATAATATTCTTTTAATATGGTCTTTGCTATATCAAATTTATCACTACCCTCATTTGCAGGGACTTCAAGGCAGATTGTAAGTAATAGAGGATTTTCCTGATCATCTGTAAATGTTACCAGCCATGCAAGTTCTTCTTTCCCGTCAGTGTCTAATTGAGCTGTACCAGTCTTGGCACCGATCTTAAGATTCGGCATTTGAAGTGCATTTGCTGTACCTGTATTATCCTCCACGACATCAATCAAATAGGAGTAGATTGTATCTGCTATGTCTTTTTTTATAACATTTTCTTTCCATATTTTTGTCTGAAAATTTTCAATACTTTCTCCAGATGAAGCTCTTATTTCTCTTACTATCTGAGGAACTAATATACTGCCATCATTGAAAAAAGCAGTATACATGGAGGCAAGCTGTATAGGAGGAATTAGTACTTCACCTTGACCATATCCTGTGTCTGCCACCAGCCGCTCATTCCAATTGGTAGATTCTTTCTTTATTTGGCTCTTATCAACGGGCAGTTCGAATGGTATATTTTCTCCTATTCCATATTTAGCTGCATATTCTTCTATCTTATTGCTGCCTAGTTTTAATGCAGTCCATGCAAAGTATATATTATCTGACCACACTAGTGCGTTTCTCAAATTCACATCTCCAGCTGGATGCTCAACTCGTCGTATGGGAGCATTATCCCAATCACTTGATGGATACCATTCTTTATTTTCTGCCTCTTTGACAACTGTTTCTGGTGTTATTACCCCTGCATCAAGGCCCATTGCAGCGGTAAAGGGTTTGAATGTGGAACCAGGTATATAGGCATTAGCTGCCCGATTTATTAGAGGATGGTCTTTGTCATCTTTTATCTCATCCCAATCTTTTTGTGATATGCCAAAGGAGAACATATTAGGATCAAATGAAGGCATACTTACCATGGCCAAGGTTTCTCCAGTCTTTGGATTCATGGCTACAATTGTTCCCTTATGATCTGACATAGCTCTATAACATATATTCTGAAGCTGGGCATCTATGGACAGTATTATATCATTTCCGTCTTTACCTTCAGTTTCTGCTACAGCTGTTTTTTCGTTGCCGTTTTCATCTTCTATAGTTATCTTGTATCCATTTTGTTCGCAGAGAGTATCTTCCATAGCAGCTTCTATACCTTGCTTTCCGATTATGTCTTCTTGGGTATAGCCCTTATCAGCTAATTTTTCCAAGAGGTCTTTATCTATATTTTGTACATATCCTGTGACATGGGCAAGTTGTGCTCCCTTTGTATATTGACGAGCTAGCTCATGTTGGGATGATAGCATAACCCCCTTTACTCCAAGAAGCTCATCTTTAAATTCTTTAGTAATGGAAAGTGGATATGAGCGAAGAGGGACAAAGGAGTCATCGGTTACCCAATCTTGGTCTAATTGTTTTAATATATATTCTTCAGATACTTCAATAATTGGTGCCAACTTTTTTGCGAATGTATTTTTATCTGGTATGGCTTTTGGGACAGCACCAACGGTATATACATTAGTGGTATTGGCCAATACCTCATTATTTCGATCTAATATTTGTCCCCTTGTTTTTTGAAATTTTTCTATATTTACCACATCACCATAATCCATATCAGGAAATATAAGGGAGGGTGACCAGTCTATCTTCCAAGTATCCTCTTGTTGAACAAGCTTTATTGTATAATTTTGTTTAAAGCTTGGAACTGTATTTGTATTAAATGTTATAGATACAAGAAATTGTTCACGGGAGGGATCTAGATCTTCCTCCAATTTGTTTGATTTTTCTTCCCCTTCTGCTTCATCTGTATCATCAAGTATATCTATGTCCATATCTAAAAGACCTATAGCAGAGAATATATTATTGTACCGTTCTATAAATTGTTCTTTGTCTATCTTTTCTCTACTAGATGTGGATAAAAGGGCATACATATCTTCATATTTTCCATCTTGCCATAATTCTAAGTACATATCTAAAGTATATCTAGCTGTATCTTCTCTTTTAGATTCTCTATTGAGTATATCGCTTATTTGAAAAGGGATACATGCCGTTAGTAGATACAATATACATATCACAATGAGTAGTTGTTTTTTCAATTTTATCACCTCGTATATATTTTGTCATTATATGATGAGAGAGTCAATATATTTATTATATTAAATTCCATGGATAAGGCATTTCAAACTTTTATTAGATTATTCAAAATATGACGTGATTTTATGTTATGGATTGAAGATAGATGAGGGGCATCTTATTATTTAAGGGTTTAAAGTATTGAATTTTAAGGGGGTTGTATAGAGATATAAAGATATAAATTTGACAACTATAAAAAGTATGGTATAATTGCCAAAGTTAGTGGAATAATATTCTAATGTATGCACTATAATTTGGAGTAAAAAATAAAATATAGACTTTATGGGAAAAAAACAAAATAATTTTTACATAAGTTTTGCCGTGAGAAGACGTGAGAAATAGCTGTTTTAGAAAATAAAATATAAAAGGTTGTACCAAATTTATTACAAAACCTTGACAATATATTAAAAATATATTACAATGTCAGCGACCAATTTAATGCTGCAAAATAAAAGGAGGTTTTTTAAATGGAATCTGATTCGTCAGAGATTTTAAGAAACAGGAGTGTGGGTGGTTTCTTAATTGCTCTGATTATTCTTACAGGTACAACTGTAGGATTTGCGCAGTATGTTGAGGATGTAAGTAAGTCGGTTGTAGTGGACGATAATGGTGACGTTGTAGAATTAAAAACTATGGAAGATACAGTAGATGACATACTGAAGAAATATAATATTGAGTTAGGTCCCCATGATGAAATAGAACCAAGTAAGGATACTAAACTTGAAAAAAATAATAAAATAAAGATTAAGCGTGCTACAGCAGCATTGGTCATGGCAGATAATAATATCAAGACAGTTTATTTGACAGAAGGTACAGTGGAGGATGTACTCAAAAAAGCAGATGTAGCAATAGATGATGATGATATAGTAAATTATAGTCTTGATACCCCTATATCTCCTGGTCTGTTTGTAGTTGTAAACAGGATAGAGAAGGAGATAGTCACCGAAAAAACTACTATACCCTTTAAAGAGGTGGTAAAGGATAATGCCAAATTGGAAGAGGGTAAGAAGAAGGTAGTTCAAGAAGGTGAAGAAGGTGAAATAGAGAAAAAGATAATGGTCGTCTATAAAGACGGCGAGGAAATATCCCGCGAGTTAGTTGAAGAGAATACAGTAAAAGAGGCAAAAAATAGAATTATAGAAAAGGGTACTATGAAAAAGGTAGTGGAAAAGCCAACTAAAACTATAATGATTGCCTCCCGTGGTGGAAGTCGTAGCTCGAATGTAAGTAATAAGAGCAGCAGTAATAGTAATAAAAATGGTGGCAGTAAGGATAAATCCAGTAATAAGAGTAAGAGTACGGCTAAGACCTTTACGGCAACTGCCTACACTCATACCGGTAATAATACGGCTACTGGTGTATCGCCGAAGCAGGGGATGATAGCAGTAGACCCTAGTGTGATTCCCCTTCGTACCAAAGTATATATTGAATTTGATGGTATGGAGCATTTAAATGGTTATTATACTGCTATGGATACTGGAGGAAGCATAAAGGGAAACAAAATAGATGTATTCTTGGATACAAAAAATCAATGTAGAAAATTTGGCGTAAGAAAAGTTAAAATATATTTCAATAGATAATTATGATATGGGCAGGATGTTATCCTGTCCATATTTCATTATAGAAAGAATATATAAGACAATGGGGGATTGGAATGGAAAATTTGACATCGCCGAAAGTTGTAATGGATCTTTTAAATCGCTATAATTTTAAATTTAGTAAAAGTTTAGGTCAAAATTTTCTCATAGATAGAAATATATTAAATAAGATTTTAGATGGAGCTAACATTAATAAGGATGACTATGTGTTAGAAGTAGGTCCAGGGATAGGTACACTTACGGTGGAATTAGCTAAGAAGGCAGA
>DGES01000101.1:20870-21393 GCA_002386065.1 Firmicutes bacterium UBA3920 | reverse complement strand
CAGGGCAGAGGATTTAAAGCGGATCATAAGTCCATTTATTTTAAGACGGGTCAAGACAGATCCCAGAGTTATACAGGATTTACCAGATAAGCAAGAGATAGATATATATTGTTATCTGACGCGGGAACAGGCTAATTTATATGAGGCAGTGGTACAGGATGTGTTAGAAAAAGTAGCCAGTAGTGATGGTATAGAACGAAAGGGTTTGGTATTATCTAGTATAACAAAATTGAAACAGATATGTAATCATCCGGCATTATTTACAGGAAGGGAAGGCAATTTAAAATCCCAGTCGGGTAAGCTGATAAGGCTTACTCAAATGTTAGATGAGATATTGGCACAAGGTGAATGTATACTCATATTTACTCAGTATATAGATATGGGTAGAATGCTCCAGACATATATAAGGCGTGTTTTTAGAGAAGAGGTATTATTTTTACATGGTGGAATATCACAAAGGGATCGGGATATTATGATTCAACGTTTTCAAGATCCCAGTGGACCACGGATATTTATATTATCT
>DGES01000101.1:1749-20622 GCA_002386065.1 Firmicutes bacterium UBA3920 | reverse complement strand
CAAAATGTACAGGTTTATAAATTTATATGTTCAGGGACATTGGAGGAAAGAATAGATGCAATAATAGAAAAAAAGAAGGGATTGGCACAGTCGATAATAGGTAGCGGTGAGGCATGGATTACTGAATTTGATGATGAAGAGCTTAGAGAACTCATTGAACTAGACCAGAGCATATTTCTAGAGGAAGAAGGAGGGCAATAATATGGCAGAACAGGTGCAATATAAATTTGGGACTACATGGTGGGGTAAGCGATGGATAGAAAAACTGGAATCATTTGGTTGGGATACTAGAATAACTAGAGGACGGAATTATGCTAGAAGGGGAAATGTACTTTCTATGAATATATCCTCTGGTTTGATTAATGCCAAAGTAATAGATAATGATCAGATTTCATATAGAGTAAAGGTTGGACTTGCAATGTTTAAGGATGAAGTGTGGGAGATGATACTCGATAATATGGCAAATAAGGCCATATATATTACTAAGCTCTTTGTAGGTGAAATGCCAGAGGATATAGAAGAGATATTTGAGAAGTTAGATCTGTCTTTGTTTCCCACTGATATAAATGACGTATATTCAAGTTGTTCCTGTTCAGAACTGGGGGGCCCATGTAGGCATATTGCAACAGTATATTATATGTTAACTTCAGTGCTAGATGAGGATCCATTTTTGTTATTTGAATTACGGGGTTTGGATAGGGAAAGATTGATAGCAGGACTTAGGGAGCGTAGAACTATTCAAAGTACAGAGAAGAATTATACTGACATGGAGAAAGGTCCATTGGATGAAGAAGGAGAATTTGACAGCACTTATATTATGGATAGATATTGGGATATGCAGGGAGATAGCTCTATTGACATAAATGTAACATCCCCTATTGTGGATGAGTCCATATTGAAACGGCTAGGTGATCCTCCTTTTATTCAGGGGAAAGGAGATATGATAAGGCAGATAGAATCTAGTTATAAAAGGGTCAGATTAAAGGCATTAAATATTGCATATGATAACTCTTGACATTATATACCACTGTGCTATTATGTAATCAAAAGAGAGTCTAAATAGTAGGGAGTGAAAACGATGGATGTTTCTATAAAAAACATATTGTTAGCAGGCATTGGCGCCGTCTATCATACTTATGAGATGGCAGCAAAAGCCCTAGACGAAATGGTAAAAAAAGGTGAGCTCACAGTGGAACAGGCAAAGGAACTAAATGAAGAGCTCAAAAAGAGAACTCATTCAAAGACAGCTAGTACAAATTCCGTAGATGCAGACGTATTAAAGGGTATATTAAAGGATTTGAATCTTGCAACTAAAGATGATATCGAAGAGTTAAAGAAACGCTTAGAAAAATTGGAGAATAAATAGAAAAACTATAGATACCCTGACTTAGCAGGGTATCTTTTTTGGATGGGATAATATGCGAAGAAAAAATAAGGAGCAAAGGCGTGTAAAAGAGATTGCCTCGGTGTTTTTAAAGTATGGTATTTCCAATCCTGCAGGGGTGAGGTCGGCTTTAGAGGAACTTGGTCCTACTTTTGTCAAAATGGGTCAGATCCTTTCTACAAGACCAGATATATTGCCAGAGGCATATATATGGGAATTACAGAAACTTCAAGATGATGTAAAACCTGAGTCATATGATACAATTAAAGAGGTAATAGAGAAAGATTTGAAAAGACCAATAGAAGAATTATTTGTTCAAATTGACGAGATACCTATTGCCAGTGCTTCATTGGCACAAGTTCATTATGCTATTTTACCCACCGGCGAAGAGGTAATTGTAAAGGTACAAAGGCCAGGGGTCCGTGAATCTATGATGAGAGATTTGGCATTGTTGAAACGGGTCACTCGTCTTGCAAAGTTTGCTCCTAAGGCTAGTGTGGTGGATATGCAGGGGTTAGTAGATGAGCTCACGTATGCTAGTCAGCAGGAATTGAATTTTTTAAAAGAAGCAAATAATATAAAAACATTTCATAAATACAATAAGGATGTCAAGTTTATAACCTGTCCCAAGGTATATGATGATTATACCACTTCTAATATAATAGTTATGGACTATATAGATGGCATAAAAATAGGCCTTGTAGATAGACTTATAGAGGAAGAGTATGATCTTGAAGATATGGCTATAAAACTTACAAATAACTATTTAAAACAAGTCTTTCAAGATGGCTTTTTTCATGGAGATCCCCATCCAGGGAATATACTTATATCAGGTACTAAAATTGCATATATTGATTTTGGCATAATGGGAACTTTAAACAAATCCTTAAAGGAGAAACTCAATAACTTACTATATGGTGTGGCAACGAAAAATGTAGATCTTATGACTACGGCGGTTTTAAATATAGGTTTAGAAAAAGGACCTGTAGACAGGAAAAAGTTATATTCTGATATAGAAGAGATCTATAATAGATATATTGAGATATCACTATATGATATAAATATTCCCCAGTTTATGGATGAGATGATAAAGGCATGTAGGAAGAACAATCTCATAATACCTAGGGATTTGACGATGCTTGCAAAGGGTATAATGACAATTGAGGGTGTCATTGAAAAGCTAGCACCTCATATAAATATAATGGATATAATTATACCCTATATAAAGACACATATGATAAGCGAGAGGGATATAAAGAAAGAGGCAAAGGAACAGTTAGAGAATATATATAATCTAATTAAATGCGGACTTAAAATACCAGTAAAATTTTTAGAATTAATAAATAGTGCCTTGGCTGGTAAGCTAAAGATACGACTAGAACATGAAGGCCTTGATGAAGCTTTCAACATAATAAATCAGATGGTAAACAGACTGGTATTTGGCATAATAGTGGGTTCTCTTGTGATTGGTTCATCCATAGTACTAAGTGCTGATGTAGGTCCTAAAATTGGCGATATTCCTATTATAGGTTTTATAGGTTATGCCGGAGCGGGTATTATGGGATTATGGCTACTCATATCTATGTTGAGATCAGGTAAGATGTAGCGTCTTTTTAGACAAAATTCCAAGGAGAGGGCGTTTTATTTCATTTTTTTAGGATAGATAAGGGATAATAGATATAGTACGAGTTAAAGGAGCTGGTTTTAGTTGTGGCATACATTAGATAAAGAAGAAGTGGCAGAGAGGCTATCTACATCAATAGAAGAAGGGCTATCCCAGGGAGAAGTTTTAAAGCGTCTAGAGAGATATGGTGCAAATGAGCTGGCACAGAAAAAACCGCGTCCTATATTGCTCAGGTTTTTGGATCAATTTAAAGATTTTATGGTACTTATACTCATTGCGGCAGCGGTAATATCTGCCTTTGTAGGTGAGGTTACTGATACTATAATTATACTTGCAATAGTCATATTAAATGCAGTGCTAGGGACTGTGCAGGAGTATAGAGCAGAGGAATCCCTTGCGGCACTGAAAAAGATGACTGCCCCCATAGCTAAGGTCATACGGGGTAGTGTAGCCGATGTAATACCAGCTGTAGAGTTAGTACCTGGAGATGTTGTAGTGCTTGAGGCAGGAGATTTTGTACCAGCAGATATAAGGCTCATTGAAACAGTTGATATGTCAATACAAGAATCGGCCCTTACAGGTGAATCTATGCCCGTTGAAAAGGATGCTCAAGCAATATTAGATAGTGATACTACCCTTGGAGATAGATGCAATATGGCATATTCAGGAACCATAGTGACCCATGGAAGGGGAAAAGGTATAGTGGTGGCTACAGGTATGGATACAGAACTTGGATCCATCGCTGGTATGTTAAAGGACGAAAACGAGGAGAAGACACCACTTCAAAAACGGTTAACGGTCCTAAGTAAGACCTTAGGTATTGCGGTGATAGGTATATGTCTGTTTATATTTGTAATAGGTCTTTTATATGGTAAAGAGCCCTTAGAGATGTTTTTAACTTCTGTGAGTCTTGCGGTGGCAGCTATACCAGAAGGTTTACTTGCCATAGTTACAATAGTCTTGGCCATAGGGGTGCAGAATATGAGTAAGCGTGGTGCTATAATAAGAAGACTCCCTGCGGTAGAAACTTTAGGTAGTGCCACTGTAATATGCTCTGATAAGACAGGCACCCTTACACAAAATAGGATGACAGTTGTGGCAGTATATACAGATGGAAAGCTCTATAATGCAGATGAATACGTGGATGGGATAGAAAAACAGGACAATCTCCTTATGACGATTAGTGTATGCTGTAACGATGCCAAGGTCAAAATAGATGGAGAAGATATTCAGTTGATAGGCGATCCAACTGAGACTTCACTCATAGACTTGGGATTGAAAGGGGGTCTTAAAAAGGAAGTACTAGATACAGAGTATCCAAGGGTCAATGAGATTCCCTTCGATTCAGAGAGAAAACTCATGACCACAGTACATAGGACAGAGGATAATGTTTTTGTATTTACCAAGGGCGCAGTGGATGAATTATTGGAGATATGTACCCATATAATGTTAGATGGAGATATTCTACCCATAGATGCTGATATGATAGATAAGATCCAAAGGATGAATAATGAGATGGGTGAAAATGCTCTTAGGGTGCTTGCCATGGCTTACAAGGAAGTACCATCTTTGGAAGAGGCAGCTCCTTTTGAATCAAATCTTGTATTTGTAGGTCTAGTGGGGATAATAGATCCACCACGGGAGGAAGTAAAGCCAGCAGTTAAGCGGTGTATAAGGGCAGGGATAAAGCCCATAATGATAACTGGAGATCATAAGATAACGGCTATGGCAATTGCTAGGGAATTAGGTATAATGAGCGAGGGAGATGAGGCAATATCAGGTTTTGAATTAGAAGAGATGTCAGATGAGCAACTCAATGAGAATATAGAAAGATATTCAGTATATGCCCGTGTGGCGCCGGAGCATAAGGTTCGCATAGTGAAGGCATGGCAGAGCCTTGGTCATGTAGTAGCCATGACAGGTGATGGAGTAAATGATGCCCCGGCCCTTAAGGCAGCAGATATTGGTATAGCAATGGGGATGACAGGGACGGATGTTGCAAAAGAGGCATCGGATATGGTAATAACTGATGATAACTTTGCTACTATAGTATTGGCAGTGGAAGAAGGACGAAAGATCTATACAAATATATTAAAATGTATCCAGTATTTACTATCATGTAATATAGGTGAGTTACTGCTCATATTTATAGCGACATTACTGAATTTTAATGCGCCTCTTTTACCTATACACATATTATGGATTAATCTAGTGACCGATAGCCTACCTGCACTTGCATTGGGGATTGATCCAATTTCCAAAGGAATAATGGATAAAAAACCTAGGAAAGCAAATGAAGATATATTTACAAAAGGCCTTATAATGAGGATTATCTACCAAGGAGCTATGATAGGTCTGTTATCCCTCACAGCATTTATAATAGGTAATGGTTGGAGTGTGGAAGTAGCTGAGACCATGACGTTTGCTACACTTGCCTTTACCCAGATTGTTCATGGACTTAATGTGCGCTCTAATGAAGAGTCCATATTTAGTATAGGTATATTCAGTAATAAATATTATTTAGGTGCAGGTTTAATATCCATAGTACTTCAGATACTTGTACTAAATATACCTGTGCTGATGAATTTATTTAAAGTGGTACCATTAAATTCAACACAGGCTTTGATTGTTATGACATTGTCATTAATACCTATCGCAGTAGTGGAGGTTCTCAAGCTTATGGGACTCAATGTGTCCCAAGATGAATTATGAAGAGCTAGAAGAGTTATTAGATATTTTATATTATAATTATGGAAATATATTTAAATTTAATAGAGGAGGAATTGTCACATGAAATCGCTTGATAATAAAAAGTTGGTACTTGCAGGTATATTGGCAGGACTCACATTTGTTGTGACCAGTTTTACCAAGATTCCCTCCCCCTTTGTACCTAAGGCATATTATCATGCAGGAGACAGCATAATATTTTTAAGTGCTATGACACTTGGAGCGCCCATGGCTGCGTTTGTGGCTGGTATAGGTTCATTCTTTTCAGACTTGTATCTTGGATTTCCAACCTTTATGTTTGCAACACTCATAATTAAAGGCATAATGGGCTATATTGCAGGCAAATTTTTATATTCACCTAATAATACTCCTTCGGTTATGCGTAAATTTTTAGGTATCTTGCTCTCGGGTTTGTGGATGGTATTTGGCTATTATATATTTGAGGTTATGATATTGGGCTATGAATGGCGAGTGGGACTCATAGATGCAGCGGCAAATCTTGGGCAAGTTGCTGTAGGAGGAATTATATTTATTCCCCTATCCTATTCGGCAGCACGATTTAAAAAGATGTAAAAAATTACTTAATAGTAAAGCATATAGCAAGCTACTGCACCTTAGTATTAAAGGAACAGTAGCTTTTGTTTTTATACTAAAGATATATATGTAAATACTGAAAGGCGATCAAATAAGCTTAAATTTAAAAGATTTGTAAGAAATTTTTAATATAAAGCAATACATTAGTAGTTATATTATACATATAAAAATGATATAATAAAGCTTAAATAGCAATCTTTGGAATTTATAAAAAAGAGAGTATCTGTTTTTAATGTAAAGAGGTATAGAAATACTTGGAGGATTGGGGGGGAAGTAAATGAAACGATATTGTTCAATATTATTAATAACCATTTTAATAGTAGGATTCATACCTTTACAGAGTATATCTGCAGCCCCTGAGGATGACATTATAATGGATGCAGAGGTGGGTTTTGATGGTTATTTCAAGTTGAGAGAGTGGATACCTGTAAAGGTATATATAGAGAATCATGGCAATTATGATATAAAGGGCAGTATTGAAGTTATAGGGGATCAAAGTAATTCTACAGCCATGTGTTTTACAACACCTGCAGTTATCCCAAAGAATACGAAAAAGCAAATAGTTCTATACGTACGTGTAAATATTTTTCAGAAAAATATGAAAATAGATCTAAAATCAGAGGGTAAAGTTTTGAAGACAATAGAGAAAAAGAATTTCATCCCCATGTCTACAGATGATTTTATGTTAGGTATATTGACTGATGATAAAACTGGTCTTAACTATTGGTGGGAAAAACAAAGTGAAGATAGATTATTTTCAAATTATGAGGCAATTGCATTAGAGAGTGGGGATATACCAAGTGAAGAGGAGATAATGAACAACTTTACTATGTTCATAATAGATGACTTTGATATGGACGAATTATCTCCATCTCAAACTGATGCTATGTCAGAATGGATACGCAATGGGGGCATACTAATAGTGGGCACAGGAGCTGATGGTATTAAGACTTTAAAGGGTTTACCGTCTGATATGGTGTCTTCGGAAGGAGGAAGCATAAGAAAAGAGTCAAAACCTGTAGAACTTGAGAATTTGGCAAAAACAGAGATCATGACAGACGTTCCATTTGAGTTTATGGATCTTAGCTATGATAATACATGGACGGTAGTAGCGGGAGATAATGATTCGCCATATATAATCATGAGGCGATATGGAAATGGTTACATATTCGTATCTAGTTTTGCCTTAGGGCGCCAGCCGATGACCGGATGGACTGGAAGTAAGGCGCTATGGGAGACAGTACTATATATGAATCTCGATCCTAGTACCTATATGAAATTCATAAATCCTGAAAAGGCACGAGATAGAGAATTTAATATAAGTTATAACATATTTGAAGCACTGGCAAATATACCAGAGATGGATCCTCCATCTGCTTCGAAACTTATACTTATACTCTTTATATATCTTTTAGTCATCGGTCCCATAAGCTATATAATATTAAAGAGACGTGATAGAAGGGAGTTTATGTGGATTACCATACCAGTATTTGTAATGATATTCTCCCTTGGTATATATGGTATAGGCAATATGGGTAAGGGCGACAAGATAGTATCAAATATCATATCTATAGCTGAGCTTTGGGGAGAAGGGAACAGCAAAAAGGTAGATACCTATACAGGGGTATTTATTCCGAGTGGAGGCGATTATCTATTTGAGTTAGAAGATGAGAGTTTACTATTTCCTATAGTGGATTATAATGCGTATTATCCCGATATTGGTGATGAAGGCAGAAAGAATATAGTGGCTGAGGTAATTCAAGGAGGCGAACCTGCTGTACGCATATTAGATGCAAAAATGTGGACTATGGAGCCCTTTTACACCACATCTACTGTAGATAATATTGGGAAGATTGGAGGAAACCTCGCATACAGAGATGGGAAACTCGTGGGAACAGTAGAGAATAATACATCTCTTCCATTAGAAGACGTAACCATAATCTGTCATTTAGGATATTATAGTGTAGGTAATTTGGCCGCCGGCGCTACAAAGAATGTGGAGATTGAGGTTACAGACTATGACAGTCGTGATCTATATCCCCAATCCACTATCTTATATGATATGCTAGATAAGTTATACCCATTAAAGGGCGAACATGACATAGGGCGGTATAGGAACGTTGAGGAAAGGAATATGTATGTAAAACGAAATTTACTCGAAGATATAATATCTGGAGTACTCGATGATATATATGCAGAATATAGAAAAAGTAGGGGAGATATAAGTTTTGAAGCCATAGTTTTTGGATTCAACGATCAAAAATTCACTTATGATATAGAGGTGGATGGGCAAGCACCTCAAAAGAGCTATTATACCAATCTCATGGTGGATAGACTTTCTGTAGATACCAATATAGATGGTCATATATCAATACCTCCAGGTGTAATGGAAGCCGAGATAGATGGCGAGAGATCGCAAGATTTGGATACACATGAAATATACGACAATCCAAGTTCCATATGTTTATATAATTCAAAGAGAGTATCTTTCTATTTCGACATGACTAACTTTAAGGATATCTATATTGATAAGTGCATCATTTACATAAAAGCTATCGAAAATGGTGATATAAGTACAGAAAATTTATATATTAAGCTATATGATGTACAGTCGGGCAGCTATGTAGATGAAAATGAAGGCTTTACAATAGATAGAGAAAAGGGCATTGTAACATTACAGCCCTCCTATATTGAGAGATTTTTGGATGAAAATAATCGGCTATATATAAATGTAGGAATCAATGCGCAAAGTGATTATATAGATATTGAGGTATTTAATCCTACGTTGGAGATAGAAGGGAGGCATCAATAATGCTGTATATAGAAGACCTTGTAAAACGCTATGGAAAATTCACAGCTGTAGATCATCTAAACCTTGAGATAAAGAAGGGGGAGATATTTGGATTTATAGGTCCAAATGGGGCAGGGAAGACTACTACAATGCGGATTATAGCTACTCTTCTCCAACCTACACAGGGGACTGTACTAGTAGATGGTGTGGATGTGATAAAGTCTCCTGTAAAGGTACGAGGGAAGATAGGTTATATGCCAGATTTTTTCGGTGTCTATGACAATTTGAAGGTTGGAGAATATTTAGATTTTTATGGGGACAGCTATGAAATTCAAAAGACTGAAAGAGAGAAGATGTCTAAAAATTTATTAGAGTTGGTGAATCTCAATGGACTAGAAGACAAGTATGTAGATACTTTATCTAGGGGTATGAAACAGCGGTTGTGCCTTGCAAGGAGCCTTATACATAATCCTGATCTTTTAGTATTAGATGAGCCAGCGTCAGGTATGGATCCTAGGGCTAGACTAGAGATGATGGGCATACTCAAAGAACTAAAAAAACTTGGAAAGACTATTATAATAAGTTCCCATATACTTCATGAACTCACTGAATTATGTGATGTGGTAGGTGTGATAGAAAACGGTAAATTGGTGGCCCATGGGAATGTGGACGATATCATGGCTAGAGTAATGGGAAGAAAGGTTATTACAATAAAACTTTTGAATTCTATTGATAGGGCAATAAAAATACTCAAACAACAGCCAGCTGTAAAGGGAATAGTGGAAGAGGGAAATACTGTGGAGGTATCATATGACTGTGAAGATGAGGAGCTTTGGATCATAATAAAAAGTCTTGTAGATGAGAGTATTCCTGTAGTTTCCTTTACAAAGGGAGAAAATAATTTAGAGAAGGTATTTATGGAGGTGACTTATGGATATGAAGCTAAATAATCCCGTGCTTTCATTGGAACTTAAGACAAGAATGCGTTCATTTAAGACAGTACTTGGTATAATCATTTATGTAGGTATACTTTTATTTGTAGGGAGTATGTACTATGCAATATCTACAGAAACCTATGTCTATACAGGAGTAGAAGCCGTAAATGCAAATCAGCTTCTTGGCACTACTCTATATGTGATAATTGCTATATTACAATTTGTATTGATAATGGTTATAACACCTGCCCAGACAGCAAGCTGCATAAATGGAGAGAGAGAGAGGCAGACATTGGATCTGCTTTTATGTACTAAGATGTCGACATTTGATATAATAGTGGGAAAACTTCTATCATCCCTTGCATATATGCTCCTTCTTATAATATCGTCATTACCTCTATTTAGTCTGGTATTTTTATTTGGCGGCATAACTCCTTGGGATGTACTATCGCTTTTTTTATTTTATATAGTTACAGCTATGGTAGTGGGGAGTATTGGTATATTTTTCTCTACAATATTCAAACGGGCCGTGGTGGCAACTGTGGTATCCTATGTGACTATATTTGCATGGTATGTACTCACTTTTTTAATAGCAGGGTATCAAATAACCATGCAGCATATCGAAAATCTTTCTGTTCAACAGATAGAGGTACCATTTATATTATATTTTAATCCTCTATTTGGATTTGGAGATATAATATCTCGCCATCTTGGCGCCGGCGCACAAAATGTATTTATAGATATATTTAGTCTTAGAACAAGTTCATCAGCTTCAGGAACAAATATAATTGGAACTCCATGGATTAAAAACATAATACTCATGTGTATTATAACCGCTGTCATACTAGGCTTAAGTTCTATTAGGCTCAGACCAGTTAAGGTATGTAAGAAAGGGAATAGGTGATATATATGGCTAGACAGGCCAGTAGAAGTTCCCCTCTTAAAAGGGTTTTGACTCCTTTTAAGAGAAGAGCAACTGTTATCGCTATTGTAGAGTATATATCTTTGGCTTTGACGCTAATCCTTGCATATATATGTGTATGTATGGGAGTGGGTTTCATATTTCCTTTTATATACATAAAAGAATGGATAATGGGAGGAGTTATAGCAATATTTTTTACAGTAGTACTGGTATCCTTCGTAAAGAAACCGAATTGGGATTATGTGGCGAAATCCCTCGATGGATATGGACTAGAAGAGAGAGTTATGACAGCTTTAGAGCTAGAAGACAACAGGGATGTGTATGCCAATATGCAGCGAATCGATACACTTCATTATCTAGAAAACACATCACCTTCTGTTATGAAATTTAACATACCTAAGACTCGAATACAAGCAATAATTGCTCTTTTGATTATAATTATAATCTTTTTAGTACTACCAAATCCTAAGTGGGATTTTGTAAAGGATTATTGGAATATGAGAGAATCCATAGAAAAGGCGGCAAGGGAGATAGAAAAGGAGGGGAAGGAGAAAGTAGACAAAGCAGATGAATTGTCAGAAGAAGATAAAGAAGAAATTAAAAAGATCATATCTACTCTAGCTAATGAATTAGGTCAAAGTAAAGACTATAAGGAAGCATTAGCTAAGATTTCAAAGGCACAGGATGCCGTAGATAGATATATGGAAAAGAAATCAGATAGTTTGAGTAATATCTTGGAAAATCAGGATGCTACTTCCTCTCTAGGTGCAGCCATAGGAGCAAATAATAGTAGGGCTGTGGAAGAAGAGATGGATAAGCTAAAGAGAAAAATACAAGATACTTCAAAGGGCGATAATACTGTAGAAGACTTGAATAATGCATTTAAAGCGGCAGCTGAGGAAGTAGTAGATGAGAAATTAAAAGAGGCATTCAATAATATGGTAGGCAAATTATCGGATTTTAAATATGATGAAGAGACAGTTAATGATGTGTTGGATGGATTGGAAAAGCTTCAAGAAGAGATAGTATCTAGTATGAGTCAAAGAGGAATGGGCGATCCTGGGGATATCAAATATTTACTACAGAATATGAAAAATGCCATGATAGGGAGTGCTGATGCATTAGCCAGTCATGGGGGTTATGGTGTAGGGAAAACTCCTGAAGGTCAGACAGGTCAAGGTGATGGCATAGGTCAAGGTACTGGCACAGATCAAAGTGGTGGTACAGGTCAAGGTACTGGCACAGGTCAAAGTGGTGGCATGGGTCAAGGTACTGGTACAGGTCAAAGTGGTGGCATGGGTCAGGGCGATGGTATAGGAAAGACAGGTCATAGCAGTGAAGTAGGTGAATCTCACAGACTTGGCGGCGAAGCAGAAGTGATTGAGAATATACAGGGAAACCCAACAGGTAGTGGAAATATAGATAGTATAGAGATAGAAGGCGGGATAGGAGGGAAAGTAGGTCCTGTCCCCTATAAAAAGGTAATAGGTACTTATAAAAGGCAGGCTATGGAAGCCATAGATAGAAAAACATTGCCCCAAGGATTAGAGAATATAGTAAAGGATTATTTTGATGGGTTGGAGGAGTGAAGTGATGAATAGTATTACATCTGAAGAAATAAGGGACTTTAGTAAGACTGTAGAAAAAATAGAAGGGGAAATTGGCAAGAAGATAATAGGACAGAAAAAAGTCATAAGGGAAGTCTTGATTGCTATATTTTCAGGAGGGAATGTACTATTAGAGGGAGTACCAGGCCTTGGAAAGACTCGACTAGTGCGAACTATAGGAGAGGTAATGGATCTCAAATTTAGGCGAATTCAGTTCACTCCTGATCTTATGCCAGCGGATATAACGGGGACTAATATAGTTATGAAGGATGAAAGGGGAAGTAGATTTGAGTTTCAACCTGGACCACTTTTTAGTAATATTGTTCTAGCTGATGAGATAAATAGGGCAACTCCTAAGACACAGAGTGCTCTTTTAGAGGCTATGGGTGAAGGTACAGTGACTGTGGGGGGTGTAACTAGAAAATTACCGAGTCCCTATTTTGTATTGGCTACCCAAAATCCCTTGGAACAAGAGGGAACATATCCTCTTCCCGAGGCTCAAATGGATAGATTTTTCTTTAAAATAGAGGTGGATTATCCAAGCTTAGATGAATTACATAGGATAATAGACATAACTACAGTAGAGGATACCTCAAAGACAGAGAAAATAGTGGAGGGAGATGAGATACTTAAACTGCAGAAGGTTGCCATGAATATACCAATTGCAAAGGCAGTTCAAGACTATGCACTGAGATTAATACTTGGCACCCATCCAGAAAACCCCAATGCCTCCGAGGCTGCGGTTAAATATCTGCGCTACGGTTCAAGTCCTAGAGGGGCACAAACCTTAATACAGGCAGCTAAGGTAAGGGCACTTATAGAGGGCAGATATAATGTTGCATTCAGTGATATAAGGGAGGTTGCCCATCCTGCACTCAGACATAGATTATTTCTAAACTTTGAGGCAATGGCGGATGATATAAATGTGGATAACGTTATAGACGAAATAATAGGTTCTATTGAGGAGTAAGTATATGGATAAGAATTTTTTTAAGAGGCTCGATAGACTCTTGCTATCTACCGATAGATTGGTAAAGGGCGGTGATGGAGGTATGCGCCGTTCATCGGAGAAGGGAAGTTCTATTGAGTTTTCTGATTACAAGGAGTATACATCTGGTGATGATTTTCGATACATAGACTGGAATGCATATGCAAGGTTTGATAGGTTATTTATAAAACTCTTTATAGAAGAACAGGAAACTATGGTCACAGTATTTTTGGATACAAGTAAGTCTATGGACTTTGGTGAACCCAATAAGGGCGAAATGGCGAAAGATTTAACAGCGGTTTTCTCCTATATAGCCTTATCAGGACTTGACAGGCTTGTAGTGGCTAGTTTAAAAGGACAAGATATTGAGATAAGTAATATATATGCTGGAAAGCAGTCCTTCTTTAGAATATATGATCATATATACGATATCGAATTTGAGGGAGAAACATATATTTCACAGGCAATGAAAAAAGCCCATTTTTTAAAACCCAAAGGCGGTATATCCATAATTGTATCTGATCTGTTTTCAAAGGACGGTTATAAGGAAGGTATAGATTATCTTCTCTATAAGGGGCAGGATGTAATAGTTATACATATACTGTCTCCACAGGAGATAGAGCCCAATTTAGATGGGAGTATACAGCTCATAGATTCTGAGGATGGTTCTAAAGTCAGCATTATGGCAAACAATGTTCTCCTTAGAAACTACAGGGAGAATGTAGATAAATTTTTAAATGATAATAGAGAATATTGTCACAGTAGGGGTATTTACTATATAGATGTAAATAGTGATATGAATTTAGAAGAGATAGTATTTGGTTTATTCATGCGGCAAAAAATTATAAGATGAGGGGGATGGGAATGTGAATTTTTTAAATCCTTGGGGTATTTTATATGGTGTATTCATTGGGGCAATAATACTCTTTTATATGCTGAAGCCTCGCCATACTGAATTGGTCATATCGTCTACATATCTCTGGGATAAGACTATAAAGGACATGGAGGCTAGTAGACCTTGGCAAAGGCTTAAAAATAATCTACTCATGCTCCTTCAAATAGTGACTGCCATTTTATTTGTTCTAGCCATAATGAGACCATATGTAGCTAAGTCTTCTTTTAGCGGTGATATGGTGGTGATACTTGATTCATCTGGAAGTATGCAGGCAAGAGATGTATCCCCTACTCGATTTGAAAGGGCACAGGAGGATATATTAAAAATAATAGATGGGATGCTTCCTAGTCAAAAAATGGGTATTGTGTCCATGGGATCTAATGGACAAATTATAACAGAGCCGACAGGTGATAAGGGTGAGCTTCGAAGGCTAATAAAAGAGATGGAACCAGAAAATGGTGGAGGTGGTCAGGAGGAGGCATTGTCTATCGCCGGCGCAATGTCATCCAATCTCGAAGAACCACAAGTCATAATATATAGTGATACACAGTTTGAAATAGATAGAAGCAATTATCATTCAATAGTAATAAATGAGAGTGGGGAAAATGTAGCTGTTCAGGGGGTTACTTATACTGTGCAAGGTGAGGAGATTGTAGTCTTATCCAAGATAAAGAGCTATGGCTATGATGGAAATATTAGAGCAGAATGCATCCAAAATGGGAAACTTGTAGATGTAAGGGAAGTTCACATAGAAGACGGTGAGCTATTGGATATATACTGGCATGATATAGAAGATACGGCAAAAACCATTCAGGTTAGTTTAGATGTAGACGATGATCTATCTGCAGATAATAGTGCCTATGCAGTTGTAGAGGGAGGAAGGGAACATAGAATCCTTTTTGTGTCTGAGGGAAATATTTTTTTAGAAAAGGCCATAGGGCAATATCCTAAATTGGAAATTGTGAAGACGGTGGATACTTCAGGTAATTTAGAAGGCTATGATATGTATATATTTGATGGCGTTGAGATAGAGAGCTTACCTAAGGATGGTCATATAATGATTTTAAATCCTAAAGGAGATATGAGCTTGTTTAATATAGATAAAAATGGTGAGTTTAAGCCAAGTGGACTGACAACTACTAGATCTATACTGTCAGATAAACTTCTGGCATTTACTGATTTAGATGATATATATATAGGCAGTGGGATAGCTATTTCGCCTCCGAGCTGGGCGGAAAGTATTATCGAAAGTGGTGATGGCAATCCACTACTAATTGCAGGAGAGAATGGTAATAGGAAGGCTATCTTATTTTCATTTGATATACATAAAAGCGATTTGCCACTTAAGGCTGACTTTCCAATACTCATACAGAATATATTAGATTGGATATTTTCAGGCTCAGGAGTGGAACAAGGGAGTTTTTATTCAGGAGAAGAACTTTTGCTAAATGTCATACCTACTGCAGACAAGATAGAGGTAATAGATCCAATGGAGAATAATTTTACAGGTGATATTTTGCAAGATATAGGTATTTATGAGGTAATTCAATATATAGATGGTGAAGAGCAGGTAGACTATTTTGCAGTAAATTTCCCAGTGAATACGGAATCGGATTTAAGTTCTAGATTGGTGGGGCATGAAGTGGATATAAAAACTTCCGCTGATAGTGTAGCTCCTCAGGAGCTTTGGAAGTATGTACTGTGGATAGTATTGGCTTTGCTGATGATAGAATGGTGGTTGTATGCATATGGGTATTAGTTTTGTATCTAGAAAGGTTCTTATATTGATTGTCCCAGCTATTTTTTTAGTTATATGGTTATATAACAAATATAGAGGGATATCTTCATTGCGGGATAAACTCATAATCACTGTGAGATGTGTATTGATAGTTTTAATAATATTATCCCTTGCAGGTATGGAAGTTGTCAAGGTATCTGACATTACCTCACTTATATTTGTAGTGGATCAATCCAATAGTGTGAGTGGCAGTCAAGAGACCATAGAGGCGTTTATCCAAAAAAGCCTTGAATATAAGACGGAAAAATTTAAAGTTGGAATTGTCACATTTGGTAAAGAGGGATTGATAGAATATCCCCTAGATAGTGATATTACCTTTGGAAAGATAGAGACAATGCCAAAACCTAATTTTACTAATATGGAGGCAGGTTTAAAGCTTGCCTATGCAATGATGCCGCCAGAGACTGGCAAGAAGATAGTTCTTATAACAGATGGGGCGCAAAATGTAGGTGATGTAATCTCATATGGAAAGATGTTGGCAAGACAAGGTGTTATAATAGATGCTGTTTATGTAGATTCGACTATAAGTGAAGATGCTCAAATAAGTAGTGTGGATCTGCCAGGTATGTTATATGAGGGAGAGGAGTATGATATTCGGGTGGTAGTAGATAGCAACATATCTCTATCCGATGTACCCCTCAAACTATACAGTGAACGGGAACTCATAGGGGAACAGCGTGTTGAGCTCCGTAAGGGTCAAAATATATTTCTATTTAGACATAGAACCAATAAAAAGGGAATTGTGGACTATGAAGCCAAGATAGATATAGACGATGGATATTTGAACAATAATTCTATGGCAGGTTTTACTTATGTGGAGGGAAAACCTGTGATTGCCATAGTGGAAGGTAAAGAAGGAAATGGTAGTGAGATGGGCAGGATATTAGATACAGGTGGAGTGGACTATGAGTTTATAGATGTAAATGCCTTTCCTCAGGCGCTTGATGAGCTTAGGAAATATAGTGGACTTATACTTGTAGATGTTTCATTGGAGGATATAGATGAGCAGGAGGAAGTTTTGATAGAAAACTATGTAGGGAACCTTGGTAGAGGACTGATAGTAATGGGAGGTGATAATAGCTATGCATTAGGAGGCTATAATGGCTCTACTTTAGAGAAAGTACTACCCCTTAAAATGGATATATCTAGTAAGGCCCATATGCCTTCACTTGCACTTATGCTTGTCATAGATAAGTCATCGAGTATGGAGATGGAAGAAGGTGGGATAAGTAAGTTAGACCTTGCAAAGGAGGCAGCTATACGTTCATCGGAAGCCCTTCGACCTACAGATACTATAGGAGTAGTTGCATTTGACACTTTGCCTTCATGGGTGGTGAATCCTACACTTGCCGCTGATAAGGAAAAGATAGAGGAGCAGATAGGCACCTTAATAACAGGAGGCGGTACTGATATGTACCCTGGGCTCTCAATGGCATATGATGCACTCTTGGAGGTAGATGCAAAGCTTAAACATATAATTGCACTTACTGATGGAATGTCATCGCCGGGGCAATATGATACCCTTTTGAACAATTTAGAAGAGGCGGGTATTACCCTATCTACAGTGGCAGTGGGGAATGATGCAGATAAGACGTTTTTGAAAAACTTAGCCGAAAAGGGTACGGGTAGATATTATTTTACAAGTGAATTTAGAGATATTCCAAAGATATTTACGAAGGAAACCTATATTGCAGCAGAAAGCTATGTGCAAAATAGGACGTTCCATCCTGCTGTAGTATCTTCATCACCCATACTTGAAAGTATCGACTCATTTCCCCAGTTAGATGGATATTTAGCTACAACTCCCAAACCTAGAGCTGATGTGGCATTGATAAGTGATAAGGATGATCCAATACTTGCAAGTTGGCAATATGGACTAGGTAAGGTTGTGGCATGGACTAGTGATATGGAAGGAATATGGACAGGGGAATTGCTTGGTACAGATGAATGTGTGCGACTTTGGTTAAATGCTATTTCGTATATACTTCCTTCTTCTAATTCAACTGACTTTAAGGTAGATACATATAGAGAGGGCGATAGAGGTGAGATAATTGCTGAACTAGAGGAGGGACAAAGTGAGATGGACGGCAAGGCAATTATTATTTCGCCTGATGGTGAAAGACAAGAAGTGAATATGGAAGCCTTAAAGCCGGGAGAATATGGGGGAACTTTTGATATAGATGCCCAAGGTGTATATACTATAAAAGTACTTAACAGTGACGGGAAGGATCTCATAGGTTCTGTTGACACAGCACTTGCTGTATCCTACTCACCAGAATATGATATAAGAGATAAACAAGGTATTGCCTTTTTAGAGAGATTTATACAAAATACATCTGGGCGTATGCTCGAAGATCCATCCGAAGTTTTTAGTTATGAAGGGGAATCAGTGAAAAAAAGGAAAGATGCAGCACCATATCTTATGCCCATTATGCTCATATTATTTATACTTGATATTGCCCTTAGACGGATCAATATACCTCCTAGAAATAAGGAACGGCATAGACACCCTATTTTAAAGAGGGAAAAGCGATATAAAGTTAAAAAAGATACGTCTGGCGATGAATTTACTGAGGAACTCTTAAAGGCAAGAAAGGAAAAGCGAAAA
>DGES01000101.1:0-1513 GCA_002386065.1 Firmicutes bacterium UBA3920 | reverse complement strand
AAATCATCTAATATTTCCTTAAGATCAGGTTTTCCTACTTCATTGAGTTCATAATGTACACGTGTATAAGGTTTATTAATATTTATTACCCTAGATAGATCAATAGGTGTTCCTATGAGTACAGCATCGCAGTCAGTTCTATTGATAGTTTCCTCAAGATCTTTAAGTTGCTGTTCTCCATAGCCCATTGCTGGGAGCAACTTACCAATATCTTTGTAGGTGTTGAATGTCTCTACGAGTTTGCCGACGATATAGGGACGGGGATCTACCATTTCTTTTACGCCGAGTCGTTCAGCTGCGACTGTACCGGCTCCAATCTTCATCTCACCATGGGTTAGGGTAGGTCCATCTTCTACAACTAATACCCGTTTGCCTTTTATAATATCAGGATTGTCTACAGTAATTGCGGACTCCGCCTTGATTATAATGGCAGATGGATTGACACGTTTTATATTGTCTTCTACCTGTTTTATAGATTTTTTATCAGCACTGTCGATCTTGTTTATAATAGCAACATCTGCAGTTCGCAAATTGACTTCTCCAGGATAATAGCTTAATTCATGCCCAGGACGATGTGGATCTAATACTGTAATGGCAAGATCTGGTTCATAGAACGAAAAATCATTATTCCCACCATCCCAAATTATGATGTCGCAGCCATCAGGATCGTTTTCAGCAGCTCGTAGAATTTCTTCATAATCTACACCTGCATATATTATATTACCTCGTTCGATATGGGGTTCGTATTCTTCCATCTCTTCTATAGTGCATTTATGTTTTTTTAGATCTTCCAATGTAGCAAATCTCTGCACCTTTTGAGCTGCTAGATCACCATATGGCATTGGATGCCTAACTGCTACTACCTTTAGACCATAGGACATCAATATTTCGATGATTTTTCGGGATGTCTGGCTCTTTCCACAACCTGTCCTAGTAGCACATACCGATATAACAGGTTTACTACTTTTTAGCATTGTACTTTTTAAGCCGAGAAGTATAAAATCAGCTCCGGCAGCATTTACGATTGCGCTTATGCCCATTACTGTTTCATATTTTACATCGCTATATGCGAATACGCATTCGTCTACATCTAGTTCTTTGATTAACTCAGGTAGTTGATCCTGTGAATATATAGGTATTCCATCGGGATATAAGCTGCCGGCTAGTTCCGGCGGATATTTTCGTCCGTCTATGTCTGGTATCTGTGCTGCTGTGAAGGCCACAACCCTATAATTATCGTTATCACGATAATATGTATTAAAATTATGGAAATCACGCCCAGCTGCACCTATAATTATTACATTCTTTTTGTCCATAAAGTTCACTCCTCGTATACTCTATTCTCATTTATTTGAATTTTTATGCTGCTATTTATTAAAGAACGATGTTGCATCCTTTTTAAGATAACAGCGAAGTATCTTGTACTTATTTTACATCAAAAAAGATGAGATGTAAAGATATTTTTGATAATAATACAAAAATAAAGTATATTTATGCATGTATTTTATAGATT
>DGES01000044.1:2461-3688 GCA_002386065.1 Firmicutes bacterium UBA3920 | reverse complement strand
CGCCTTCCCTCACTAAATAAGGTAGGTATACCAACCGATGATGATATGGAGATACTTTGGAGTCACATAAGAAAAAAAGGTGGTGAGAATTTCGCATTAAGTGGTGAAGACATACTGCAGATATGGAGGGGTGAGGGAGAGTACAGCCAAGACGATGTAAGGAAGCTTATGGACAGTTTAAATGCATCAAAATTCTTTGAACCTGATAGGCGACGTCCCTTTTTATTTAGATTGGTGCCTGAATGTGAGCTAGAGGAAGAGGAGGGTCCCATGGAGGTCAATCAGATGCTAAAACTTGCCGAGGAATTCTTTCCTCCAGAAACTGGTCTATATAAGAAGGGTGCCCGTTTTGATGAAGGTGTGGCACTTCTCTATTTTAATTTTCCTCCAATGGCGGAGAAGATGTATAGGGATAGGCTGGTAGAATTTGAAGATATAACTGGTTGGACCGTAGAATTAAACGATGAATATAATTTAGAGGCGGTGGAAAACGCCATATATAGATTATTGCCGACGGGACTGCATATGAATGGTAGTATGTCATTTTATAGAGAAGAGAAGCTGGTAAGGATTGTAGTAGATGGCCTATCAGGTGCTGAAAGGCAACGAGTAGCAGATGAATTTAGAACTCTAACAGGATTAGAACTTGTAATAGACGATACCTCTACAAAGAAAGTTTCTCCTCCTCCAGTGGCCAGATTAGGACAAATGGAGCAAAACAAGGCATTTGCCCTTATAGAAGATGCATTTTCTGATACTGAGCATCGGATATATAAGAAGAGTTTGAAGCAGGATGGGGAACAATCTTTTATAGAATTGTCATTCATAACACCTGAAATAGGAAAACGATATTCTAAACTATTAGAGGAACTTGAGGAAAAAACAGGTTGGAATATTCTCATAAATCCTAATGCTAATTTAAATGAACTTATAAAACTTGTGAAGCGTCTTTTAGAGGTGAGAGGTCTATATGTAAAAAAGAACCCAAGCATTTATCAGGATTTGGCTAATATAAAGGTTGTACCAGCAAATGAATGGGAAGAGGCATTATTTGAAGATGTAAATAGGGAATTGTTTGAGGCCACTGGATATGAACTGGTCATATAGTCATATTTTATAGTATTGTTGTATTTGACTTGTGATAAAAACAGATATGTCATAGCTACATATGATATAGATTATAAACAGTTGTAGATTGGTTTTAATTTACGTTAGTATAATTTTAAA
>DGES01000044.1:885-2239 GCA_002386065.1 Firmicutes bacterium UBA3920 | reverse complement strand
CAGCCTAAGGAGATGCTGCCAATAGTAGACAAACCTACTATTCAGTTTATTGTGGAAGAGGCCGTAGCTTCAGGAATTGAGGCCATAATAATAGTAACAGGGAGGAATAAACGTTCCATAGAAGATCATTTTGATAAGAATTTGGAGCTTGAATATGCATTAAAAAAGAATAAAAAGTATGAACTATTGAAGTTAGTGGAGGATATCTCCAATTTAGTGGATATCCATTATATACGTCAAAAAGAACCAAAAGGCCTTGGACATGCTATATATTGTGCTCGTGAGTTTATAGGAAATGAGCCG
Organism: Firmicutes bacterium UBA3920; assembly: GCA_002386065.1. Taxonomy (GTDB): domain Bacteria; phylum Bacillota; class Clostridia; order Caldicoprobacterales; family Xylanivirgaceae; genus UBA3920. The sequence continues at coordinate 1,936 of DGES01000044.1, read as the reverse complement.
TTTGCAGTGTTATTAGGTGATGATGTTGTAAATTCACAGGTGCCCTGTTTAAAGCAGCTTATGGATGTTTTTGAAAGATACAATACTACTATATTAGGATGTCAGCCTGTGGATAGGGAACATGTGGATAAATATGGCATAGTGGATGGTACATATATAGAGGAAGATTTATATAGGGTAAATGATCTCATAGAAAAGCCTAGTGTGGAAGATGCCCCATCTAATCAGGCTATATTGGGTAGATATATAATAACTCCCCAAATATTTGACTTTTTAGAGCATACAAAACCAGGTGTAGGTGGAGAGATACAGCTAACGGATGCCCTGAAAGCCTTAGCCAAGGAGGAGCCCATGTATGCCTACAACTTTAAAGGCAGACGATATGATGTGGGTGATAAGCTTGGATATTTGGAGGCAACTATTGAATATGCTCTACATCGTCAAGATCTGAGAGATGAGTTTAAGGAGTATATAGAGAGGCTTATACAAAGTGATCTATATAAGCAGATATGAGATAATAGATAAAAAAACCGGTGACTCTCTTTTGTCATCGGTTTTATCTTTTTTATTAGATTTTAATTTTACGTTGCTTCTATAATGGGAATGAATTAGGGTCTAGTAAAATATTTTATTTACTAGTATAATGGGAATAAATAAAATATAATATATTTTAAGCGAGAGCGTGGAATATATACTTAAAGATGTGAGATATGGATATAAAAGTGCTGTAACTAAGGACATTATAATAGTAAAAATACGCAAATTACATAAAGTTAGGAAGGTGTTATAATATGGATTATAGAGAAAGATATAAGCAATGGTTAGATAGTCCAATTATAGATGAGGCAACTAAGGAAGAACTCAGGTCTATTGCAGGAGATGAAAAGGAAATAGAAGATAGGTTCTATAAAGATTTAGAATTTGGCACCGGGGGACTTAGGGGAATTATAGGTGCAGGTTCTAATCGAATAAATCGTTATACTATAGGCAAGGCCACACAAGGACTTGCTAACTATATAAAAAGTCAGGGCAAGGATGCAATGGATAGGGG
>DGES01000044.1:0-652 GCA_002386065.1 Firmicutes bacterium UBA3920 | reverse complement strand
CTCCAGCCAACTCCCATACTTTCTTATACAGTTCGTAGTTTAGGAACAATTGCAGGGATTGTGGTGACAGCAAGCCATAATCCTCCTGAGTATAATGGTTATAAGGTGTATTGGGAGGATGGGGCACAGGTTACGAATAATAGAGATGTTGAGATAATAAGAGAGGTAAAAAAAGTAGAAGATTTCAGTTCAGTTAAATTGATGGATGAAGAAGAGGCAAAAAAGAAGGGACTCTATAACATAGTAGGACAAGATATAATAGATAGCTATATAGCTAAGGTTAAAGCCTTATCTGTAAATAAGGATATAATAAGAGAAATGGGCAGTGATTTAAAGATAGTATATACTCCCCTTCATGGTAGTGGAAATAAGCCAGTACGTCGCGTACTTAAAGAGCTAGGTTTTAAACACGTGTCGGTAGTGCCAGAGCAAGAACATCCTGATCCGAATTTTAGTACTGTTAGATATCCTAATCCTGAGGAGCGGGAATCTCTAGAGCTTGCCATTGAGTTAGCTAAAAAAGAAGGTGCAGATATAGTAATAGGTACGGATCCTGATTCCGATAGAGTAGGTGTAGTAGTACGCAATAGAGATGGAGAATATATTGGACTTACAGGAAATCAAGTAGGAGCTGTCTCTTATACACATCTCC
>DGES01000113.1:929-5468 GCA_002386065.1 Firmicutes bacterium UBA3920 | reverse complement strand
ACATTATCATAGAATAATAACATTTACCCAAAATTTACATTGACAAAGTAAATATGATCTGCTATTATGGGAAAGTAAATAATATGAATGTTCCTCAGTAGCTCAACGGTGGAGCACTCGGCTGTTAACCGAGGGGTTGTTGGTTCGAATCCAACCTGAGGAGCCATTTTATTTTTTGGGAAAAATTCTTATATAGATATATTACATCTTTTGTTATATTAAATTGAATTAAGCTTTTCTTTGTAATACAATAAGAATGAATAAAACCTAAAATTTCGCATAAAAATAAACAAAAAAAGAGAGGATTGAATTTATGCAATATAAAATCATCGCAGATAGTTGTTGCGATTTGAATGAAGAGATAAAGGCCAAACACGAGATAGAAATTGTTCCACTAACCATTCATATAGGATCTAATACTTATTTAGATAATGAAGAGCTGGATACGGATGAGCTTCTGGCTGATATGTTATCGAGTGAACATGCTCCTAAAACTGCAAGTCCTTCTCCTGAGGCATTTATGAAGAAATATAGAGAAAATGACAATACATTTGTAGTTACATTATCATCTGCTTTGAGTAGTACATATGCTCATGCAGTTTTGGCTAAAAACATGATATTGGAAGAGATAGAGGATAAATTTGTTCATGTATTTGACTCATTGAGTGCATCTGTGGGGGAAACGTTAGTGAGTATAAAGATATCCGAATTGATAAAGGAAAATTTGGATATTTCGTCTATTATCCATAGAACAAATGAATATATAAAGAATATGAAAACACTATTTATACTAGAATCGTTAGACAATCTTGTAAAGGCAGGAAGGCTTAGTTTACTTAAAGGGAAATTAACTTCTTTACTCTCCATAAAGCCCATAATGATGGGGAATGAGAGGGGAGAGATTGAGATGTTAGAGCGCGTGAGGGGTTCTAAAAAAGCATTTAGTCGGCTCCTTGATTTGATAGGTGAACAAGGTGAAAAGCTCGAAGAAAAGGTATTAGGTATAGCTCACTGCAACGCTCCTAAAAAGGCGTTACAATTTAAGGAAGAGGTTGAAGATAGATATAACTTTAGAGACATTATAATAGTCGAAACAGCAGGAATTAGTACAGTATATGCCAATGATGGAGGCTTAATAATAGCTTTTTAAGTATGTATTTTCTTATTACTATGGGTATAATTATGTTAATATCTATTTATTGCGAGGTAATATAATGGATAAAAAAAGAAATCTTACCCCACTATATCTATTGATAAATATTCTAATATTAGCTTTAATTATTTTATTAAATCCCGAATTAAAAAACATAGATGATATACTATCGTTGATAGATTATAAATGGGTGATTTTGAGCATAGGTTTTATGTTTATATTTTGGTTTTTTGATACTGTCATAATTTCTTATATAATGGATTTAACATTAAATAAGAAAATAGGTTTTTTTAATACTTTTACTATCAATATGATAGGTAGATACTATTCATCTTTGATTCCACTTGGAGGGGGTCAGACAGCCCAGATAGTTTATTTGACAAAGTGGAATATATCTCCAGGCACATCTAGTTCCATGCTCATGATAAAATATTGGGTACATCAAATGGCTCTTGCTATATATGCTATATTTGCATTTCTTCTGAAGGGTAGTGCAATAAAAATCCATAGATCATATATGTTTTGGGCAGCTATATTTGGGTTTGCCGTAAATATAATGGGACCTTTTCTATTGTATTTATTATCTTCTAAAGAAGGACTGTTACATAAGATTGTAATAGGCATTATAAATTTTTTAAAGAATAAGGGTATAGTAAAAAAAGAAGAAAAATTTAGTAGAAAGATAATAGACTTTATAGACGATTATTCTAGAGCTGTTAAATTTACAAATGATAATATAAAGGGACTCAAATGGCCTTTAATATTATCATTTTTTCAAGTGGCTGTATTCTATTCAATTCCATACCTCATCTACAAAGGCTGTAGTCTTTCAAAAGCTGGAATTATAGATATGATGCTCACAAATATTTTTCTGCATTTTGCAGTATGTTTTGTTCCTACGCCGGGTGCTGCGGGAGCATCAGAGGGGGGATTCTTTTCTCTGTTTAGCTTGTATTTTCCAGAAGATTTGATACTTGTAGCAATGATATTTTGGCGCTTCATAAGTTTTTATCTGACTGTTATTATAGGAGGCGCAATGGTGTTTATAGAGAAATTCAGGGAAAAAAACAGAAAGAAAGTATAAATACTTATTGACTTTTTAGGAGAAAGATCTATAATAAATGTTAGGTAAGACTAATAATTATTAGGATGTGTATACTATGACTAATAAAATTACAGTAACGCCATCACTGCAGGATTATCTAGAGACTATTTTAAATTTGAGTGAGTATAATAAAAAAGTTAGGATAACAGATATTGCAACAGAGTTAAATGTGGCTAAATCAAGTGTCCATCAGGCAGTTACGCAGCTTGATAAGATAGGATTGGTTGTGCATGAGAGATATGGTCCATTGGAGCTTACTGAAAAGGGTAGAAGGGAAGCATTAAAGGTGAGGGACAAACATGAAATATTAGTTAAGTTTTTTACCGAAGTGTTAGGAGTAGATAGTGAGATAGCACATAACGATGCTTGCCTTATAGAACATGTAATAAGTCAGGAAACAATAGATAAACTTATAGAGTTTTTTGAAAAATATGTAAAAAAACAAAGTAAGGGAGGCAACAGTATATGAGCAACAATATAATATCCTTGAGTGATACTAATATTGGAGATAGAGTCAAAGTTGTAGAGATAGCTGGAGGCAGAAAACTGACAAATCGTCTTATGGAACTTGGCATTATGGAGGGCGCAATATTAGATATAGTAAACTGTGGAGGTGGTCCCCTCATAATCAAGGTAGGCAATAGTAGATTTGCTTTAGGTCAAGGTGTAGCTAAAAAAATAAAAGTAGAAAAACTAGGTGAAAATGTTAGCATCAACTAACAATAGGGGGATGAGCATATATGAAAGAGTTTGTAATAGCACTTGCCGGCAATCCCAATACGGGGAAAACATGTGTATTTAATAATTTGACAGGTTCAAAGCAACAAGTAGGTAATTGGCCTGGAGTTACTGTGGAGAAGAAAGAAGGAACTATAAAATATAGAGATAAGATTCTACGCATAGTTGACCTTCCAGGCACTTATAGTTTGGGTGCATTTTCAGAAGATGAAGTAGTTGCTAGGGAATATATAATATCAGGTGAAGCAGACGTGGTAATTGATGTTGTAGATGCCACAAACCTTCGTAGAAACCTATATCTGACTCTTCAACTGTTGGAAGCGGGAGCAAATGTAGTAATAGCTTTGAATATGATGGATGAGGCTCAGAGATATGATATAGAGATTGATCCTAAAAAACTTTCAGTTGAGCTGGGTGTACCTGTAATATCTACAGTTGCATCCAAGGGTGTAGGTATGAAAGATCTTATGGAAGCAGCATTAGAGATAGGTGATAAAAAAAAGAACGGGGTATTTATCATAGATTATGGAAAAGAGATAGAAGAGCATATAGAGAGATTAGTAAGTTATATAGAAAAAAATACAAATTTAACTAATAGATATCCTTCAAGATGGTTGGCTATAAAACTATTAGAAGCAGATGAGAGAATATTAGAGGAATTAAAAGACTATAAGAATGCCCAGGCAATAATAGATATGGCAAGAGATTCAAGGGAAGTTTTAGATGAAAAGCTAGATGTAAAGTTTGATTCATATATGATAAAGAAACGATATGAGTTTATTGAGCATGTACTAGATAAAAGCCTCATTTCAAAAGAGAGTAGTGGTCAAACTACTACAGAAAAGATAGATAAGATAGTTACCCATAGGATATGGGGTCTGCCCATATTTATTGGTATAATGATCATTGTATTTGCATTCACATTTGCACTAGGTGAGCCTTTGGAAGAATTGGTCGGGGAAGGCTTAGATGCATTTGGTGGATGGGTTGAGTCTAGATTGACAGCTATCGAAGCTTCACCGGTGTTCATATCATTTTTAGTAGATGGTGTTATACATGGACTTAGCGCTGTTTTAGAGATTGTACCTCTTTTGTTTCTATTATTTTTGATGATGGGTATATTGGAAGACAGTGGTTATATGGCGAGGATTGCATATATAATGGATGGACCTATGCGATTAATTGGACTTCATGGGAAGGCATTTATACCATTTTTATTAGGTTTTGGTTGCAATGTACCTGCTGTAATGTCCACAAGAACATTGGATAGTCATAGGGATAGGATGCTAACTATAATAGCAAATCCTTTTATATCCTGTAGTGCGCGTTTGCCTGTATATGTATTGTTTGCAAAGGTGTTTTTTCCTAGACATAGGATAATTGTTATAATTTCTATGTATCTAATTGGGGTTTTGGTGGCAGTATTTACGACCAAACTATTTGGAGAAAAAGTATTTAAAGAGGAGGATGCCTCCTTTATAATAGAACTTCCGCCATATAGATTTCCTACTTTACGAGGTATATTTTTGCATATGTGGAAGAG
>DGES01000113.1:0-707 GCA_002386065.1 Firmicutes bacterium UBA3920 | reverse complement strand
ATATTTAAACCAGCTGGTTTTGGAACTTGGCAGGCTACTATTGCTTTAATATCTGGAATATTGGCAAAAGAGGTAGTTGCAGGTACTTTAGGAGTGGTATATGGAGCAGGAGGCACAGCTTTAGAAGCAGTCATAGCACAGCATTTCACACCACTATCTGCATATTCCTTTATGGTCATGACTTTGCTTTATGCACCATGTATTGCTACCATTGGAGCTATTAGAAACGAGACGAAATCAAGGAAATGGACATTTATAACATTGGCATATGGATTTGTAGTTGCTTGGGTAGTCTCTGTCTCAATATATCAAATAGGGACGTTACTAGGATTTTAATAGAAAGGAGTATATGATGAAGACAATTGTAGAGATTTTGTTAGTTGGAGCGGCCATAGTTGGAGCAGTCTATATGTTATATAGAAATATTGCAAAGGAATATAAATGTGGTTCATGCTCATCCTGTCCATATAGCTGTAACCGAAGAAAGAGTTCGTGATGTAATAAAAGCGTCTAGGTTTTGTTATTTTCCTAACAAATCTAGACGCTTTGTTATGTATAGGGTGTATTGTTATCAAATATTCCACTTTGTTGGGAATAATCCAAAATCTTCCGCAAAAAATCTTGACACTACCAATTCTATGTGATATTCTTCCATATGAAGACATAAATTGTATCTTATCAATTTATCCAATATATATTATATAAAT
>DGES01000025.1:1794-3421 GCA_002386065.1 Firmicutes bacterium UBA3920 | reverse complement strand
TATATAGTTGAAGATGATGGGAAATTGATGGTGAGTATACCTGCTGCAAGTGATAGAGGTACAGTTGTAGTGATACTTAAGGATATCGAGGAGCCAAAAGAACCAGATATAGATGAAGAAGTCGAGGAAGAAGAGTTAAAGGAACAAGAGGATATAGAAAAAGCTACTGAGACGAAAGAGTCTGTTAATCCCACTGAACCAAAAGATTCTACCGATACTACTGATATTAAAAAATATGTTGACAGTGATTTAGAAGTAGATATAACCGATGATATTACTGAAAAGACAAATAACGTCAAGACAGAAGATAAGGGTATAGCTCTATATATTGTATTAGCTATTATAGCTATTACTGTTGCTGTATGTTTTATATACTATAATAGGAAAAAACAAAAAGTAAGTCAATAATTCCTATCCAGGGATAAAAACCCAGGATATCCACTCATATACAGACCGCTAAGAAAGTAACAGCCTTTGCGGTCTGTATTTTTTGTTCCATTATTCATCCACAGAGAAGGCATGTACTAGCAGTCTAGCATCGTCATATTCATAGGTACAGGTAGACAATGTGATCATACGGCCATTTTCAGAAAAGCTCACATCAGAAGGAAAGAGGGATCGCTCTTTTATAGTGTTGAAAAACGCTTCATATTCTCTAGTGTCTCCAAAGGACAATATGAGGGAAGCTGAACTTGCATCTATTATATATACTGAAAATATCTCGTATTTTGTCTTTTCATCACCTATATCCAGATATAGATATCTATTTTTATCAAAAAAGTCTTTATCTTTGAATTTTACAAGGTCCTTAAACATGGTGCCATCTTTCATATGATGTCCATATATTATGAGGTTCTCATCTTCATATGGATCATTTCTATAATCCATAAATATTGCTCCATGTCTATTTTCATTGTCCTTTATATCATGGTCTAGATAATAGTCATTATCATTTCCCTGAACCACAGGATAGTCTATCCTAGTTCCTGGTATGGTGAGCCATCCTACCACATTTTCTCCTAAATCTTTGAATTTATCTTTATTATTCTTATTAGCCTCATTATTATAATAGATATCTGCAATCTCTCTATGCATATCATTTACATTTTTAGCTTCTATCACATATAATGCAATTTGATACAGGGAAAATATTAGTACTATTATACATATTACAAGGATAAATTTTCTCATGGTATAACCTCCAGTATGTCATGTTTGAGTATCTTCTCTATATTTTACACAACAATATTATCTATATCAACTATAAAGATGATATAATATATAATGGCATAAAAACAAATAGAGTACTGGAGGAAGAAAATGACTTTAGGAAAATTATTTGAAAAATATGGACATGCAGAGGTATTTGCAGTAGAGGATGGTATACTAAAACCCTATCATGAAAACAATTGGGGAGAACTTGCCCATGATGAGGTTGAAAAGAAGCTAAGGGATATAGGTGAGTTTATACCACGGTATAGGGCTGAAATTGATAGGAGCTATAGGCAGATAATACCCTACTGCGTAATTTTGTGTAATGAGAAAATATTTGCCACTCGGAGGCTTGATGGTGATGAACGACTTGTAGGTAAATATTCCATAGGTATTGGAGGCCATATAGAAAAAA
>DGES01000025.1:1231-1528 GCA_002386065.1 Firmicutes bacterium UBA3920 | reverse complement strand
CAGGTGAAGAATCTTGAAATACTAGGCTATATATATATGAATGAATCTTCTGTGGACAGTGTACACTATGGAATTGCATATGGTATTCATCTAGACAGCTTTGACGTAGAAGTAAAGGAAAAGGATGTCTTAGAGGGACAGTGGTATACCAAATCTGAGTTAAATGCCATAAAAGAATACTTAGAGAATTGGTCTTTATACTGTCTTGAACATTTTTTATAAATCTTAATTTATAAAAAGGAGCAGATTGCCTCTGCTCCTTCAATCTGCCTTTATAGAGGACAAGCTGTGGCTATT
>DGES01000025.1:0-973 GCA_002386065.1 Firmicutes bacterium UBA3920 | reverse complement strand
AGTCAATTTTCCCATCTACATAATCGGATATCCTATCTATTGCAGTGTCAATCCTGGCTAGTAGTCCACCATACCTTATATCTAGTACATCCCACCCAAAAGGTTTGTTTGTGGTCATCCATTGGGCCCTATGTGCTTTGCGAAGGTCTTCTACTTTCTTGTAGAGCATAGGTAGTTTTTCAGTTACCATTAACTGAAGGGCTTTTTTATCATCTCTGTCATAGAGAGCCTTTAACCTACAGCCTATATCGGCCTTTAGAGATAATACATCTGCTAGGTGATGGGGCATATCAAATAAAAATTGCCATTTTGGATAGGCTTCTTTGTATGCATCCATGCGCTGTGCAACTTCACTATAGTATTTACCTAAACTCAAATCTTCTACATGTTTATCAAATAATCCTGTCAATACATCCTGCCAAAGTAAATATTTTGAAGGATTTGCAATACTACCTTCTGTAATACCAGGTATTACATCTAAGGATTGGATGTCTTCCATATGTTTGGCATCTACACCTGTCAAAAATTTAAATCTATCTTTCATTTTATCTCTGTCTAGTTCTTTTGCATAGGAATGTTCTGCAAAGAGAAAAAGCCCTAAAATTCCTGTGAACAAGTTGGTCTCAGCACCATTGTCGCCCCACATGGTGACTATGATTTCTTCTACACCTTCTTCTTTACACGCTGCTAGTGCGGCATTTGTGGCTTCAAATGTCTGTTCATAGTGGGGAACCAAACCATTCCATGTCCACATTCCACCTGCAAATATGGGAGTGTGTCCAAATTTTTTATGCTCATTTATGAGTGTGGAGTAGAAGTCTTTTTCTCTGTGATAGTAGTCCCAATATACAAGTTTTACTTCCCTTGGTACATTTTCAATTACATCTTCAGGTATATTTGCTTCTAGGTCATAATAATCTCCTGTCTTGGATCCCAGTCTGAAGAACATATCGCTCCACATCATGGGCTCAAG
>DGES01000005.1:8340-9438 GCA_002386065.1 Firmicutes bacterium UBA3920 | reverse complement strand
TCGATCCCCTTTTCAATGGCTTCACTATAGCTCTCTGCTGTCTCTATATATTTTATGCCATATTTTTCCCAGTTGATCAATATTTTTAACCCTTCACATATATTATGTTCATCGTCAACGATTAGAAGTTTATACACTATTATCCTCCTCGAATACAATCCTTACTGTTATTCCAGCCTCTTTATTGTCTAAAATTTGCATAAAGACATTTTCTCCATGATAGAGTTTTAGACGTTTATACACATTATTGAGTCCTATATTTGTATTATTACCACTTATCAGATTCTCATTTATTTTTTTGATTTTATCAGGTTCCATTCCAACGCCGTTATCTTGAACTTCAAAAAATATTTTATTATCGGATCTATATCCTCGAATAATTAGAGCGTTCATATAGTTATCTTTGTTCATGCCATGTACAAAGAAATTTTCTATCAATGTTTGGATCCAAAATTTTATAGTCTTAAAATCTAAGACATCTTCATCTACATCGATTGTATAGAAAAAGTTTTCATCATATATGAAACTCATCATATCTAAATAATGTTTTGCAAGACGAAGTTCGTCCCTTAGAGGTATTATACTATCAAAAGTAAGAAGATCTCGGTATAGACCACCTAAATTGGATATAGCTCCTGCCACTTCTGCATCAGAATTTAGTAGGGCCTTAGCTTTCATTATCTCCAAGGTATTATAGAGAAAATGAGGATTTATTTGGGTTTGAAGTAATTCAAATTGCATCTGTTTTTGTTCTAATTTAAGTTTGTATTCCCGCTTTATATAGTTATCAAGTTTGACTATCATATCATTTAATTCATTTGCAATTATCCCCAGTTCATCTTCTCGATAAATTGCATTTGAAGGGATAAAACTTCCACTCTTTGCACTTTGGATTGAGGTTATTATGTTATCAAGGTCGCGGGATTCTCTATTTATCTTACTGGCTACAAATAGTTCTGCAGCGATAAAGACACCTATGGCAATTAATAGTATTATGAGTATATTAAATCCTTCTATATTTATTGTAGCTGTATCAATGAAAGTCATGATCTTATAGTTTTGTCCCACAATTAGATGGGTAGAGTAATATACCTTATT
>DGES01000005.1:0-8029 GCA_002386065.1 Firmicutes bacterium UBA3920 | reverse complement strand
GGGTCAGATATTTCTCTAGTAATAAGGAAGCCTCCAGCATCTTGTATTATATCATAGGGTTTAGATGGGTCACTTTCAGTCCATGTCTTGAGAAACAGACCATAGTCATTGAAATACACCATCATGCGTTCTTTGACGTGATCATATAAGATCACACGGGTAATGTCCTTGTCATTATATATACAATCCTCTGCAAATTTATTTATAGTAGGATAATACTCAAACAATTTATATGCATCCAATTTGCTTGCAAGATATTCATCCATATCTAAGGTAAAAAAGTTTACAACATCGTTTAAAGACTTATCATTATTATATATCTTGTTAAGTTTTGCATCTATTTCACTTTGTTTCATTTCAATTACCGATTCAACATATTCGCTGGCATATTTGTTATTACGCATAAATACCTGTTTTTTGTTTTCATATATTTGTCCATATACTATGAATGTGAATAGAGATATTATTAAAAAGAATATTACAGTAAAGTTTATAAACATCTTTCTGTATACCTTATTTTGCATAAATTTAAACATTTTATCATTTCCTTTTTTACTTTAAAATTATTCTACAACATTATAGCATGTAGTTTTTTTATTTGGCAATGTAATCGTTATCCATATGTTAAATCTATATTTTTTAGGTATAAGTATATAATTTTTTATATAGTTTTTCAAAAAGCTGTCTGTTACAATTTAAATGTAACATAAGATATATTGATGAAATTGGGGAGGGACGTAGATTGTGGACGCGGTTTAAAAAGAACTTTGGATTGACAGCTATAGCTTTACCAGGTCTTATTTGGTTTATATTATTTAGCTATCTTCCCCTAATTGGGATTGTAATTGCTTTTAAAGACTATAGGATAAGCGGAGGATTTTTTGAAAGTCTTCTATCCAGCGAATGGGTAGGCTTTGAAAATTTTAAATTTATGTTTGCAACCAATGATGCAAAGATCATGGTGCGTAATACCCTCCTTTATAATGTCTTTTTTATAGTCATAAACATAGCTGTGCCTTTGTTTATTGCAATAATGATAAGTGAGCTTCTCAATAAGCAAGGTGCAAAGGCATATCAGACGATGATATTTTTCCCATATTTCCTTTCATGGGTTGTGGTAAGTTATTTTGTCTGGGCATTTTTAAGCCCTGATAGAGGCCTTATAAATCGTCTGTTAGAATCCCTTGGAATGGATGGGGTATCGTGGTATTCAGAGAAGAAATATTGGCCATTTTTTCTCACATTTTTCAATACATGGAAGAATCTTGGCTATAATATTGTCATTTACTTAGCTACAATAGTAGGGATAGATAGAACATACTATGAGGCAGCTTCTTTAGATGGGGCTAGTAAATGGCAGCAGGTTAAGCATATAACCTTACCTCAGCTTAGGAGTTTGGTAGCTGTATTATTTCTGATGGCAATTGGAAAGGTGTTTAACTCTGACTTTGGATTATTTTATCAAGTGCCGAGGAATTCAGGTGCTCTATTTCCAGTGACACAGACAGTAGATACTTATGTATATCGTACGTTTAGAGTAATCGGTGATATTGGGATGAGTTCTGCAGCAGCAGCATTCCAATCCATAGTTGGACTTGTATTTATACTAGTTGCAAATTATGTAATTCGTAAAATAGACAGAGAAAGTGCATTATTTTAGAAAAGGGGGTGCTGCACTAATTATGAAAAGACAAAAGAAGCGTCATTATCTTGATATATCAGAGGGAACCAATGTTCTATTTAATATCATTTTAATAATTTTAAGTATCCTTGCAGTAGTCCCATTTATATTTGTTGTAATTATCTCTTTTAGTGATGAGGCAAGTATAGTTTCAAAGGGTTATTCATTTGTACCTGAACGTTGGTCATTGTATGCATACAAATATATATTAGAAAATGGAGCTGATATACTTCATTCTTATGGTATATCCCTTATAATTACTATAGTTGGTACACTCATTGGTTTAGCCCTCATAGCTACCTATGCATATGTGATTTCTCGTTCAACATACCCCTATAAGAATTTTTTCACTATAGTAGCACTTATACCAATGCTGTTTAGTGGTGGACTTGTAGGTAATTATCTTGTGGTAGCAAGGCTTTTGAATCTAAAGAACTCAATTTGGGTGCTTATATTGCCCCTTGCTATGTCGCCTTTTTACGTATTTGTATTGAAAAGTTTCTATAGGACTTCGATTCCTGATGCGATAATTGAATCTGCGAGGATAGATGGTGCAAGTGAGCTTAGGACGTTTTTGTCCATTGTACTTCCAATAAGCAAGGCGGGACTTGCAACGATTGGGTTATTTCTCACATTGGGATATTGGAATGATTGGTATAATGCAATGCTTTATATAGATGAACAGGCACTTATTCCAATCCAATATATGTTAATTCGAATCGAAAACAATATTAACTTTTTATCCCAATTAAGTTCACAGCAAGGGATAGTGAGTGAAGTAACGCGAAACCTACCATCAGAGACGGTGCGAATGGCGATAGTGGTACTTACAGTTACCCCTATAGCTTGTGTATATCCGTTTTTTCAAAAATATTTTGTAGGTGGACTTACCCTTGGGGCAGTTAAAGAATAGTTTAGTTATACTTTGAACATGTTAATAAAGCGCTCAAGTAAGTAGGTTTAGGCAGAATAAACTTAAAAAAAGCTTGTGCGTTTTATATAGAAAAACTTAAATGAAGGAGGAAAATCAATGGGAAAGAAAATTTTATCATTAGTATTAGTAGCATTACTCTGTGTTTCATTATTTGCCGGTTGTGGTAATACAGAAAAATCAGATGATGCACAAAAAGATGAACAAGGAAAAATTATAAAAGATGACAAAGATAGTGGTTCAGCCGATGACGAAGAAGCTGTAGAACTTATATACTATACGATTGGAACCCCGCCGGCGGACCTTGAAATGGTCAAAGAGGAACTATCTAAGATGACCATGGAGAAGATAAATGCCAAGATAGATCTTAAATTTATAGACTGGGGTGATTATGGTTCAAAGATTACAGCTATAATTAACTCGGGTGAAGAGTATGACATTGCATTTGCTGCAGGACCTGATCAAGGTGATTATCTAGGTAATAGTAAGAAGGGTGCATTTGAACCATTAGATGACCTTTTAGAAGAATATGGTAAAGGAATTCTAGAAGTAGTTCATCCTGCATTTTGGGAAGGTTTAAAGATTGATGGTAAGATATATGGTGTTCCTACTAAGGGTAGAGATATTGCCGCTCCTGAATGCTGGATGTATCCTAAGGAATTGGTAGACAAATATGATATTGATATAGATAGCATTAAAACTTTAGAAGATTTAGAACCATGGCTTGAGAAGCTTTCAAAGGAAGAGCCAGAATGGCAGCTTATGGATCTCGATCAAGATACTCATTTTCATCCAGATCATGAGTATATAATTGATGATTCTGTTCCCGCTGTTGTAAGAAAGGGCGATGATAGCCTTATTGTTAAGAACCTATACGAAGAAGAATCTGTAGTAGATCTTTTAAAGACACTGCATAAATACTATAAGGCAGGATATATAAACCAGGATGCAGCTATAAAGCCTACATCAGGTCTTGTTAAGGGAGAAAAGGTATTTTGGAAACAAGCCCAAGGTGGTCCAGGTGCAGACGCTATATGGTCTAAAGATAGGGGATATGCTATAGTATCTTCTCAAGTTGAAGAACCGTATATTACAACTGGTACAACAAGGGAAGCTGTAATGTGTGTATCTTCAAATAGCAAACATAAAGAAAAAGCTGTAGAATTTATCAATTTACTAAATACTGATGTAGATGTAAGAAACACATTAGGATATGGAATCGAAGGAGTTCATTATGAATTAGTAGATGGAAAGGTAAGATTCCTTGAGGCAAGTTCAAATTACGCTGTTCCCAATTATTCATTAGGTAATCTATCATTAGTATATCTCAAGGAAGAGGATCCTGATGACCTACGTGAGCAGATTGATAAAGTTATTGATTCTTCAGTAGAATCACCCATGTTAGGTTTTACTCCTGATTTAGATCCAATTAAAAACGAAATTGCAGCAATAACAAATGTGACCAAAGAATTTAGACCTGCACTTATGACTGGTAGTGTTGATGTAGAAGAAAATCTTGAAAAGTTCAATCAGAAACTTAAGGAAGCAGGACTTGATAAAGTTATTGAAACATTACAGTCACAGTTGGATGATTGGAAGGCAAATAAGCAATAGATCCCCCTCTACTCATCTAATAGTTATCGCAACTATCTCTACTTTTAAAAGTTAGAAATAGGGCGATTGGTTATCAGATAGAGTAGTTTATATAACAATAACAGTCCAAAGAGTAGAACTTTTTGGACTGTTATTGATGTATATAGGATGAATTTTGCCATATACTATGGATGTGAGGAGGAAAGTTTATGTTTTTTAGAAAAGAACGAATTCAAGTTATATGTAATGAACTGCTTAAGCTCTCAAAAGTACAAGAAGTAGATATTACTGACTGGAAAGTCAAAAGAGGTACATATAAAACTATAGAAGAGGTAGATAATGCAAGTGAGCCTTGGCAGGATTTTAATAGTAGAACAGATCAGTGGACGGGTAAAGATGAGCATTATTGGTTTAGAACTACGGTGACTGTACCGGATAGTTTTGAAGGTAAGCCCCTTTACTTTATATTTAAAACTCAGATAGATGAGTGGGATGATGCAAAAAATCCACAATTTTTGCTGTTTGTAAATGGCAAGATCGTTCAAGGGCTTGATATGAATCATAGGGATGTACTTATAACAAAATCGGCTAAAACTGGGGATAAGTATACAATTGATCTTCAGGCCTATACAGGAATTTTGCATTCAAATTTTCTACTCATAGGAGAAATGGTACAGATAGATGAGAAACTTACGGAGCTTTACTATGATATTCAGGTCCCACTGTGGATAGTTGAGACATTGGATAAAGAAGATAAGACTAGGATAGATCTTGAACTTGCTCTAGAGGCTACTATAAATTTATTAGACCTTAGAGAGCCATATTCTCCTGAATTTTATACTTCCGTGGATAATGCATTAGAGTATGTCGATAAGGCAGTATATCAAGATTTAGCAGGTTATGAAGATGTAATTGCAACATGCGTTGGGCATACACATATTGATGTGGCATGGTGGTGGACTGTGGCACAGACTCGAGAAAAGGTTGCAAGAAGTTTTGCAACGGTACTAAAATTGATGGATGAATATCCCGAATATATATTCATGTCCAGTCAGCCCCAATTATATAAGTTTTTGAAACAGCGCTACCCTGATATGTATGAAAAGGTAAAAGAGAGAATACGGGAAGGTAGATGGGAAGCTGAGGGTGGCATGTGGCTAGAAGCTGACTGCAATGTTACTTCAGGAGAGTCCCTTGTAAGACAATTTCTCCATGGCAAGAGATTCTTTAAAGAAGAATTTGGAGTGGATAGTACTATCTTATGGTTACCTGATGTATTTGGATATTCAGCAGCCCTTCCCCAGATTATGAAAAAATCGGGTATTAAGTATTTTATGACAACTAAGATTTCGTGGAATCAGTTTAATAAACTACCATATGATACATTTTTTTGGCGTGGTATTGACGGGACTGAAATCTTTACCCATTTGATTACCACTAAAGGAGTTGATCAAGATAAAGAAAGTTTTTTTACCACTTATAATGGAATACTGCATCCAAGCGCATTAAGTGGTGGCTGGGACAGATACCAGCAAAAGGATCTGAATAATGATATTTTGATTGCATATGGCTATGGTGATGGTGGTGGAGGTACTACAAGGGCCATGATTGAGACTGGTAGGCGTATGCAAAAGGGTATAAAGGGTGCTCCAAAGGTGAGGTTTGAAATGTCGCGTAAGTATTTTGATGAACTCTATGAGAGGTGCAGTAATGATCCTAAGCTTCCTAAATGGGTTGGTGAACTCTATTTAGAATATCATAGAGGTACATATACTTCTATGGCACGGAATAAACGCAGTAATAGGAAGTCAGAGCTAGGGCTGCAAGATCTAGAGTTTTTCTCAGTGTGGGCGGAGAGACTTGGTATTCCCTATCCAAAAGAGGAGATATATAATATGTGGGAAACTGTACTCTTAAATCAATTTCACGATATACTTCCAGGTACGTCTATAAAAGAAGTATATGAGGTGACAAAGAAAGAATATGCAGAGCTTAAGGCACAGATTGAGGGGCTTATGTCTGAGCGCATAAAGGCCATTGGAAGCCATGCAGGAGGTGACGTAGTCTTATTTAACACCTTATCATTTGTACGTGATGATATTGTGGAGCTTGATCTAGGTGCTCAAGATGTGTCTTCATTGGTTGACGATGAAGGGCATATGGTAGCGCTACAGCCAACTTATGATGGTAAATTCATTGGCTATGTAGAAGATATTCCTGCAAAGGGATATAAGTCATATGATATAAGCAGTCAAAAGGTGGCAAAGGAAGATGCGTTTAAGATCACCGGCGATGGCATTGAAACGCCTTTTTACAAGGTGAAACTTGACTATGCAGGTAATTTTATCTCTCTATATGACAAGGAAAATGGTCGTGAAGTTCTTAAGGATACAGGAAATGTACTAAGAGTATATGAGGATAAGCCAATGTATTATGATAATTGGGATATAGATATCTATTATAGTCAAAAGAGCTATCCAGTTGACGATGTAAAGAGGTATGAGTGGATAGAGGAAGGACCTGTGAGGGCGACATTACTAGTCGAGAAGAAGTTTTCTAAATCTTCTATAATACAGAAGATCCACTTTTATGCCAATAGCCGCAGGATTGATTTTGATACATATGTGGACTGGCGTCAGTATCAACACCTGCTTAAAGTGGAGTTTCCTGTAGATATAAATGCGGTAGAGGCCACCTATGATATTCAATTTGGAAATATAAAGAGACCAACCCATAAAAATACTAGCTGGGACATAGCCAAGTTTGAAGTATGCGGACATAAGTGGGCAGATATCTCTGAAGGGGGATATGGTGTGAGTATATTAAATGATTGTAAGTATGGACACGCCATACATGATGGAAATATAGCCCTTACTTTAATTAAATCAGGTATTGAGCCAAATCCTACAACGGATCAGGAGGAGCACTATTTTACCTATTCTATTTTACCCCATGAAGGTAGTTGGGAGGAAGGCCAAACCCATAAGCAGGCATATATGCTAAATGTACCTCTATACAGTGTTGCAGGCGGCAATGTGGGGGATAGAAAGCAAAGTTTAATAGATGTATCAGCTGACAATGTCATATTAGAAACAGTAAAAAAGGCAGAGGATGGTCAGGGTATAATTATCCGCATGTATGAGTATGAGAATAGACGCAGTGATGTAACGGTTAGCTTAGATGGCAGCGTAAAAGAGGTATGTGAGTGCAATCTAATGGAAGAAGTTATGGATGAAATACCTGTGAAGGACAATAGCTTTACCTTCCAGATTAAGCCTTTTGAGATAAAGACGTTTAAAATTGTGTTCTAGGTGTGTTTTGCATTGATATTAGGGTCGATGTTCAGGGGATTGTATGTTAAGGGATTGAAGAAAATTATCGTTTAAGTAGATGAAAGCCAACTATATTGGAAAATGTGAGATTTAAAAGTAAGGAATATGTTAGAAATTTAAAGTACTCAGTTGAAGATTAAAGGTCGGATATTAAATATAAAGTAAAAGGAGGACTGTGGGGAATTTAATTAGGTTTCCCACAGTTTTTTAATGACTGTTTTATTTAGTAGTAATTCATACTATATAATAATATAGAATATGATTTTGATTATTAATTTTTATATAGCCATTATTGAGTTTGGAGAAGTATATTCTAAATTTTCAGAAAGTATGTATAATTATTTATTTGTAATTATACTAACTGTAAGAAATATTCTATGAAGTTATTAGATTTGTGAGTATAAAAAGGGGATTCTATCTTCATAATTCGACACAATTCGATATATATAATACTAATTCTATACTAATTTTCCAATATGAGCTAATTGCGAT
>DGES01000039.1:6961-7169 GCA_002386065.1 Firmicutes bacterium UBA3920 | reverse complement strand
AGATGTGTATAAGAGACCATTCCTCACCTTTTTTTTGCATCTCCTGAATATTAACTATATCTAATGCTTTATCCTTTATAATATCTATGAGTACTATCTTTATCATAGTGGGCATAGCCCAAAGCTCCGACATGGTAAGCAAGGTTTCTTCTTGGTATGCAGCTAAAAATTCACATATATTATCCCTGTCTAATCTACCATCCGTCCA
>DGES01000039.1:5619-6667 GCA_002386065.1 Firmicutes bacterium UBA3920 | reverse complement strand
TATAGCTTTATAACTTTGAACAAGTAAACTATTACACTTTTTTATATTAGGAAAAATAGATGTTCTCATTGAACCTTGTCTTATGTCCCCATGACTTTTTGCAATTTCTCGTGCCTGTTGTCTCAAAATTTCAATATCCAATATACTGCCTCTCCTTTGTAAATACACATATTCCTATACTAATTATGTGCTTTTTTTTAATATGGATACATATTATTATCCAAATAATATATAATAGCTGGAAATGTATACCTGAAAGGGGCGTATCTCATAATTAGTATCCCTTTTTACTCTATTTTTATGCTAAAAAATCATAGCAAAAACTATGATTGACAAATATTTTGAATCTCTTGAAATATTTGATTTAATCCCAAATATATGTTTATAATATGCCATACGAAAATATTATAGTAGAAAAGGAGTTAGAGAGTTGAACATCAGAAATAGAACAAAATTCAAAATCCTTATTACATTGTTTATCACAGCATTAATCTTTATACCTGCCTGTGATCTCATATCTGACATGGATGAGACCTATAATAGAATCTCAGGCAATATTGATGTGTATTTTATTGATGTGGGTCAAGGAGATAGTATATTCATACACACACCTGATGACAACACAATACTAATAGATGGTGGCGAAACCACGCAGGGTGAAAATGTACTAAATTTTCTTAAAAAGCATGGTATAGAATATTTAGATGTAGTTGTGGCAACACATCCCCATTCAGATCATATCGGTGGATTAGTAACAGTCATAGAAAATATGGACATAGGATCCATATATATGCCCAAGGTAATACATAATACCAAAACTTTTGAAAAGCTTGTTCTTGCTGTCAAAGAAAAGGAGCTAAAATTTAAACCTGCATATGCTGGAGTTGATATACCACTAGACGATATAAAAGCTTGTTTTATAGCTCCTGAAGAAAAGGAAACATATGAAGATCTAAATAATAGTAGTGCAGTATTAAGGCTTACATATGGAGATATATCCTTCCTCTTTGCAGGAGATGCAGAAGCTGAATCAGAAGCAAGTATGCTA
>DGES01000039.1:1965-5360 GCA_002386065.1 Firmicutes bacterium UBA3920 | reverse complement strand
TTTCTATACATAGAACAGATATAGAAGGTACTATACACTTTACATCTGATGGCAATAAAATTGATTTAAAGTGAGGTGTTTCTAATGAAGAGAGCTATCATAGACAGGTTTGAAGGCGATTTTGCAATATGTGAAATGGAAGATGGCAGTTTCTTAGACATAGATATCCATATTATACCTGAAGATGCATCAGAAGGAGATGTCATAATAATATGTGATGATTGCATACAGATAGATGCAGAAGCCACAGACCGCCGGCGAAAACATATAAAAGAGCTTATGAAAGATATGTGGGATGAATAATATATCCAAGGTTTTGATAACATCATAGTTATAGGCTAATTGATTCATATAACTATGCTTTCAAAACTCTATTTACAAAATACCCATCGAATTAA
Organism: Firmicutes bacterium UBA3920; assembly: GCA_002386065.1. Classification (GTDB taxonomy): domain Bacteria; phylum Bacillota; class Clostridia; order Caldicoprobacterales; family Xylanivirgaceae; genus UBA3920. The sequence goes on along the minus strand of DGES01000039.1, from coordinate 4,962 downwards.
GAATTGATAGATTCTAAAGCTTTTATTCTACCGTTTGGTAGAATAAAAGCTTTAGGTATCCTAGCTACATATCTATTTCTTCTCTATGTTTAAGTCCAAAGAGATTTTCTATAGAGACCATAAATACTATACCAGTACCCGGTTTATCTAAATGACCGGCTTTTATTATTGCCTCTTGTATAGGCTCTGCCTTATTACTATCTGTCACAATGAGTATTATCTCCTTAGACGATTCGATGTGTAGATTAAAAAACTTTTGAAATTCCTTCTCACCAGTGCCTCTACCATAAACTATAGTAGCTCCTTCAGCGCCGGCCTCCTTCGCCTTCTCCACTATAAACTCTGCCTTGCCTCGCTCGACTATAGCCAATATGGCCTTATCCGTCAATTCCATTTCAAAATCCTCCTATTGCATAATTATACCTAATATCAATACTGTTAATACAGACCCCATAGAGGTAAGTCCTATTATACCAAATCCATTTAAAAGTGGATCAACTTCTCCTAAAACTTTAGCAAGTCCTACTGCAAGAGCCATGTTTATAGGTATATTTACAGGACCTGTAGTGGCACTTGCAGAATCAAAGGCAATTGCCACATATTCATCTGGTGCAAAATATAGAAGTACTATAGCCAGAGTTAATAGAGGTAGCATAACCTTTTTAGTAGGAATATTATTTAATATCTTTGCAATCCCAATTGCAAGACCTAATCCAAACCCTATAGCCACGGTGTTTATAAGGACCTTATGAGGTATTGCCCCAACTGATATCTCCTCAACCTCAAGCGCAAGAGATTCTAGTGCAGGTTCCACTAGCGTAGAGGCATATCCCAATAAAAATGCAAATAATACTATGAAATATTTCTTTTTTAATATAATTATATTTTGTCCCACATTCTCTCCAAGGGGAATAAGTGCATTTGTAACACCTCTTAAAAAGACATGGAGTCCCAAAACGCTCAATATACAACCTAACACAAAAACTTTCACATTCTCTATGGGCTTTTTTAACACAAACAACTGAAATATTATAAGTATAGCCATTAGGGGGATAACATTTTTTGTAGTTCCCCATAAATCTCTAAGTATATCCGAAAACACATTAGCTCATTCCCTTCTTTTTATTTAAGCTATATACTATTACTTGACTGATTGGAACATATGTACAGATGTTAGAATATGCATATATATTTGATTATGCCAATAAATTTTCATTTTGTCAATTCGACGTTGACTTTTTCAAAAAATAACATATAATATATAACACCACTTAATACAAATAATAATTGGTATAAGATAACACTATGCAAGACAACTTAAAAAGCTGAAAGAATATCATTAAATCCAATGGTAAGATCTAGGTAAGAATTATGAAAGGAAGTTTTCCAGATGACTATATTAGCCCTTTGCATAATTATATCGGCAATAAATTTTATATTTTTTATCTATTTTAACCAGAGCTTTTGGTTTAGCGCTGGCTATTTGTCATGGAATAAAATAACTTTCAAAAGGTCAAATATATAATGAGATAAGTCAATAATTTTTACCACAGGACTCATTATATGGGTCTTTTTTTTATATCAAAATATAAAGGAGGTTAAGATAATGGTTATAGTTATGAAGCCGTCTGCCACAGATAGAGATATAAAATCCGTGTGCAATAAACTAGAAGGCTATGGCTGCACCATTCAAAAAGTTCAAGGGATAAACTACTGCATACTCGGACTCATCGGTGATACAAGCAGGGTTAGTACGGATCAGATACAGGCCATGGATTGTGTCCACAAAGTAATGAGGGTACAAGATCCATTCAAGAGAGCCAATAGATTATTTCATCCAGAAGATACCATTGTGGAGGTAGAAGGTAGATTAATTGGTGGAGGACATCTAGCCATAATCGCAGGTCCTTGTTCTGTAGAAAGTGAAGAGCAGATATTAGATGTTGCCCAGCAGGTAAAAAAAGCAGGTGCTCATTTCCTCCGCGGAGGAGCATATAAACCACGAACCTCGCCGTATAGTTTCCAAGGACTTAGAGAAGAAGGCTTGAAACTTTTAAAATTGGCAAAAGAGAAGACAGAGCTTCCCATAGTAACCGAAGTCATGTCTACACAACACGTTGAATTAGTTGCTAAACATGCTGATATACTCCAAATTGGTGCCAGAAACATGCAAAATTTTGAATTGCTAAAAGAAGTAGGAAAAATAGATAAACCGGTTCTATTAAAACGGGGAATGTCAGCTACTATCCATGAGTTTTTAATGTCTGCAGAATATATAATGTCAGAAGGAAACGAAGATGTTATTCTCTGTGAACGAGGTATAAGGACATTTGAAACATATACCCGAAACACCCTAGATATAAGCGCAATACCTGTCATAAAACAACTCAGTCACTTGCCCATAATCGTAGATCCAAGTCATGCATCAGGTAGATGGGAGCTTGTGGAATCTCTATCGAAGGCAGCTATTGCTGCCGGCGCTGATGGGCTCATGATAGAGGTGCACAATGACCCTGAAAATGCGAAAAGTGATGGAGAAGAATCTTTAAAACCTGAACGTTTTGCCAAACTAGTAAAAAATATAGAGAAAATTGCCATTTTAGAAGGAAAAATAGTATACTAGTATTATAGTTATTGATATGACAAGGGAGGTAGTTTTGATATGAAGACCATTGCCTACCAGGGAATTCCTGGCTCTTTTAGCCATCAGGCTGCCTGCACTTATTTTGGAAATAATATAAAACTCATATCAAAAGATAATTTTGGTGGAGTATTTGAAGCAGTAGAGCGTGGGGAGGTAGAATGGGGTATACTACCAGTTGAGAATTCATCCATAGGTGTGATATCTAAAGTATTTGATCTGCTATATGAATATGATTTGAACATACAGGGAGAACTATATTTAGAAGTACAACATAATCTACTTGTCCTTCCTAATACCAGATTAGAGGATATAGATGAGGTATATTCCCATCCACAAGCTATAGAACAATGTAG
>DGES01000039.1:947-1652 GCA_002386065.1 Firmicutes bacterium UBA3920 | reverse complement strand
AAAAAACAGGGCTGGTTTAGATATGCTGCTATTGCCAGTGCAGAAGCTGCAAAACTCTATGATTTAGATATACTCGTCAAAAATATACATGATAATCCATTGAATTACACGCGTTTTATTATTATAAACAAAAAAGAACAGATAGATAGTGCATGTAATAAGATAAGCATGATTATTACTTTGCATCACGAGCCAGGTTCCTTATATAAAGTAATAGAACATTTTGCTCAAAACGAATTTAATATGCTCAAAATTCAATCTAGACCCATAATGGAAAAGCCTTTTGAATATATGTTCTATATAGATTTTGAAGGGAATCTATATGACAGAAAAACGGAAAAGATGTTAGAAGATATAAAGGAACACTGTGCGGATTTTAAGATCATAGGTAATTATAAGGCAGGGGTATTCAATCATGTCCTTTAAACTCCTCAGCGTACTGTGCGAATGTTATTGCCATATTCCTCAATAATATAGTGAAATATTGTGAGTTTTTAACCATTCGCAGTTTGATAAATAAAATAAGAGTTGAAGTATACATTCTTGATATATGGGAAACTTGGGTATAGAATGGAATATGCAAATTTAAATGTACACTGAGGAGAGTGATTTTATTGTCAAATTGTGATAATTGTCCAAGTAAGGAAGGCTGTACATCACAAGAAAATTGTACCATAGAAAATAATCCCTACAACCATATAAAAT
>DGES01000039.1:0-689 GCA_002386065.1 Firmicutes bacterium UBA3920 | reverse complement strand
GAATGTAAGGGGACATAGTGTAGGGATTATGGATGCAGATATTACAGGCCCTAGTATACCAAGACTTCTCAGTATAGAAAATACAAAAGTTCGTGGTTCTGAACTCGGTATAATACCTGTGAAGTCGCCTGAAGGGATTGAAGTTATCTCATTGAACCTCTTCATGGAGGATGAAGAACAACCTGTCATATGGAGGGGGCCTTTAATCGCCGGCGCTGTCAAACAATTTTGGACAGATGTATTATGGGGAAATCTTGACTATCTAATAATAGATCTACCTCCTGGAACAGGAGATGTTGCACTGACTGTTATGCAATCTATTCCAATAAATGGCATGGTAATGGTATCTACGCCTCAGGATATGGTATCCATGATAGTGGCCAAATCAATAAATATGGTGAAAACTATGAATATTCCCATATTAGGTGTAGTGGAAAACATGAGCTATATGATATGTCCACAATGTGGTAAAAAAATAGATATATTCGGTGACAGCAATATAGACATTTTTCTAGATAGACAAGATATTAAACTTCTTGGCAAATTGCCTATGAGCAAAGATTTAGCATCTGTAGCCGAAAATAATGAAAACAATATGCAAAATGATATAATAAATACCTTTAATTCGATTATCGACAAAATAGATAGTAGTTTGAATTTATAAAGATATATATTATATAAAAGGAGAA
>DGES01000121.1:7836-8179 GCA_002386065.1 Firmicutes bacterium UBA3920 | reverse complement strand
TATTATATACTGTCCCATCATCCTTATATCTTGATATCTTGTCCAAATATATCATTTCCCGCAAAATCGCCTATTACAAAAAATCACAGTTAATATAAGATTTCCATAGTAAATCCCTTAAACATTCAATGGCAGAAAGTACATCGAATTAATATTATATCATTATAACTTATCTTATATTAAACAGCATTTCAAATTGGGAATTGAAGGCATCAATTGTAGTCATCCGATAGTATGTTCAATAAATATCTTCAATCCAATGACTATCAAAATGAGTCCCCCTAAAAGCTCTGCATAATTCTTTAGCAGAAGCCCACATTTATCCCCTATAAATACACCTATA
>DGES01000121.1:3826-7561 GCA_002386065.1 Firmicutes bacterium UBA3920 | reverse complement strand
GCAAGCCAATGATCTATTTTTTCTATAGAGTCTCTAAAATTTATACCTGCAAGCCAACCAAGAAGCGGCATTATGGCCTGAGCTGCTCCAAAAAATAGACCAGTCTTTATACCATCACTCACTTTTGCATCTCTTAACATCATCCCATTAGTTATAGAAACAGCAAATGCATCCATAGATAAGCCAAATGCTATAATTATTACGGTTATCAAATCCAACTATATCTCCTCCTATATACTAAAAAAGACTTATGCATAACAGAATATGTTATACATGAGTCTCGTTATTAAAGGCAAGCCAGACTTATAAAGTCAGTATGTTGACTTTGCCACACTCCCGTGCCAACTACTCCCCCATAGTATGTGCTTTTCATTAAATTTTATTGTCACATCTCGGATTATACTATTATTCCCAATCTTTTTCAAGTAAAATATCTCACTTAAGTTTCCGCATTTTTTTCTGAATCATAGATAAATCAATGCTTTTAGCATTCAATATGTAAACAGCAAATAAAATACTACAAGTCAATATGATTTATAGGCTTCATATAAGTATGTTTTTTTGTGGAAACTCAAAAAATATCTCACACTTAAACTAGCTCAATATCATAAGTAAAGAGCCTTACTTCTTTTGTCATACCAATAGTTCATGTTACAAACCTTTTCATTTAATATCATGAATAAAAAGCCTTATTTTTTGCTGCACCTTTAAATATATTTAACCCTATATCTCAACGAATTTTCTATTAATATCTATCTTCTAATATTTATCTTCTTCCAGGTTGCATATGAACAGTTAGCATTCTACAGGAACAGATTCTCCCAAACTTATAGCTTTAGGAGTTACATAGCATCTGCGTCCAAATATATAGACTCCTGCATTATTCGCATTTGCGAGTTCTCTTGCAAACTTTGGATCTATATGCTTCGCTGCTCTAATTACATCCACATCACTACGTTGAGCTACAAATAATATGGCTCCCTTCCATCCAGATCTTTTGCTTATATTGATAAGTTCTCTCACATGTCGCCTTCCCCTTGCTGTAATGGCATCAGGGAAAAAGCCTATCCTATCTTGGGCCAGTGTTACACTTTTAACCTCCAATACTAATTTGTCTCCATCGTCATTGGAAAGTAGAAAATCAAATCTAGAATTTCCAACGGTATGTTCTCGACTTACCAATGACCAATCTAGAAACTCTTCCATTGCTTTACGGTCTAATGCCTTATATATTAGGTCATTGGGTAATGTAGAATCTAATGATATAAGGGAATTCCCCTCAGGTGTTTCGCTGAGCTGCGCCGACCACTTTGTCTTTCGTCCAGGGCTATTTACTGGGCGAAGCCACACCTTCCTTCCTGGAATTAGTATCTCTCTCAATCTCCCTGGATCAGGAAGATGGGCATCTACCATCTCACCATTTGTATCTAAGATACACCGTATTACAAAGCGATTTGGTCGTTCCACAAAATAAGCTACTTGTAGTGAAACATCAAATTCTATTGAAATTTTATTTGTCATGTTCATTCTCCTTATATTCTTGATAACTACTATTATATAAGTTTCTGTATCAGTAGATTCTCCAGCATTTCAACAGAAATATTATATCTTATTCTTCAATTTTGTTAATATATACAATAAAAATGATTATATGATTTTCCTCCTGGTTAATATACCTCTTCAAAATTTTATTACTTTTACCCCATTAAATATTTCAAGTCTTCGCAAAAATGAAGAAATCGAGTTTACAACCATTTACTATATCGAAATAATCATTACTTTTTCATAATATTTATATATTATCATATGTATAATAAAAAAGAGATGGTCATAGTTAGCCATCTCTTTTTATAACTGGGGAGACAAAAGATAATCGCTGATCTCCCTTATAACCATTCGTATGGTTCCCATATATAGTGCTTTTATAACTTATAATATTACCCCTTGATACTACCAAGCGCAACTCCTTCTATTATATTTTTTGATAGAAGGAAATATATTATGAACAAGGGTAACACTGTTAAAGATAATCCTAGATATACAGAACCATATTCTGTCTTGTAAATATCACCACGTAATAAGCTTACCATTATTGGCATTGTATATTTTTCTTGCTTAGTTAATAAAATCATCGGCATAAATAAGTTGTTCCAGCTTCCTACAAATGCAAAGATTGCCTGTGTAGCCATGGCAGGTTTTGATATCGGTAAAACTATCCTATTGAATATGTGAAATTCCCCAGCACCATCTATTCTAGCAGAATCTACGATATCAAGTTCTAATGCACCAAGTAAATATTGTCGCATAAAGAATACCGCTGCCGGCGCAGCTATTGATGGCAGTATCAGTGGTAAAAAACTATTTGTCCACCCTAGTTTATACATAAATTGATAAAAACCAATACCTGATACTTGTGCTGGGATAAGCATAACTGCCATTATAAATGTAAAAAATGGCTGACGCATTCTCCAGTCATATGCAACTAATGCATAAGCAGTAAGCAGTGAAAAATAAACTGTACAAACCGTTACACCTGTAGATACTATCATTGAGTTTATAAAACCTATTGCTGGATTAAAGCTCTTACCTCCTAAAACCTTAAAATTGTTTAAAAGATACTTAGAAGGCAGTAAAGATATAGCTCTCTGTTGAATTTCCTGTGTGCTCCGAGTTGCATTCATAAACATAATCCAAAATGGCAATATACTCAAAATAGCCAATAAAATACAAACAATATATTTGATAGTAGTAATTATTGGATTTGGTCGTATATTATTATATTTCATACCACTGACCTCCTTCCTCTGCTTTTTTTAGCAAGCGCTTTTTCTTCTTTTTTGAGTTGTACCTCATATCTATCACGCATAGCAAAGAAGAGTAAACCTGACAATATAGCTGCAATAACAAACATAATCATACTAGCTGCCGCTGCACGATTGTACATATAGCTACCACTAAACGCCTGATTATAAATAAATACACTTGTCGTCAATGTAGCATTATCTGGTCCACCATTCAAAAACAACTTAGGAATATCAAACATCTGCAAACCACCAAGCATACTAGTAACCAATACATACAGCATTATAGTCCTCAAGTTTGGAAGCGTTATGTGAAAAAAAGTTTGTGCACTTGATGCACCATCAATTTCTGCCGATTCAAAAATCGTAGGATCAATAGCTGTTACACCAGCTATAAGTATTATCATAGTATGTCCATACCACATCCAAAACTGAATAAATGATACAATATTTCTTGCTACCCACCCATAACGTAGAAACTCAATTGGTTTGTCAGATATACCTAACATCATAAATAGATCATTAACAGGACCCTTCGGATATGCAAATAGCGAATTAAAAAGTATCGCTATAGTTGCAGCTGTCATGATATTGGGCATATAAAACAAAACTTTAAACGCACCTTGCCCTTTCATCTTGTAGCGTCTGTTAGTAAACCACGCAGTGAGAAGAAGGGCTATTAAAATTTGTGGAATAAAGTTAATAATCCAAATTATTGCCGTATTTGATAACGATTGTCTAAAGGATGGAGTTTTAAAAATAGTTTTAAAATTCAAAAATGGATCATCTAAAAAATTAATATCCGTTTTCCCTAAACCTTTCAAATCGGTAAAACCGATAATAGCAGTATAGACTGTAGGGTATAATGAAAATATGATAAACGCAATTACAAAAGGCAGGGAAAAAATATACCCATATTTTGCATAGCTAACAC
>DGES01000121.1:0-3594 GCA_002386065.1 Firmicutes bacterium UBA3920 | reverse complement strand
TACCACCATCATAAAATTGGGCGGACGAAAGTACCGCCCGCCCGCTATTGCCAAGCCTATTTATTCTACGATAACATCAAGATTATCGGCAACTTGTTGCTTAAAGTCTTCTATAGCCTGTTCACGACTCTTTTTGCCGGCAGTATACTCACGTACCTGTTCGCGCCAAAAACTATTTATTGTCTCATCATATTGTGTCAAATTCGTTCCTTTAGCAAATTCATTTGCGGGAATATATACTTCGAACATGTCCTGACCACTCAAAAAGTCAAGTGTACCATCCGATATGCTCATTACTTTGTTAGAAGCAACTGTATCCTTGGTACCGCCAGGACCACTAAGAGTACCGTTAGCCCAAAAATACTGAAGTCCAGTTTCAGAGCTGTCTAGAGTAATCCATTCTATTATGTCACCTACAGTAGCCTTGGCCTTACTATCCTTATTTGCTAAAACCCATGTGCCACCCCAGAAGAATCCTACATTAGGTTCACATACTGCCCAATCTCCATATGTTCCTTCTCCTGGTTGTTCTCCACCACAATTTGGTGCGATCGTATAGTTTATAAGCCATGCAGGACCAAAGTAGCCAAATACCTTTTTCGGACCAGCATCTTTCATATCTGCAAACCAAGCCTCATCCCAATCTTGTGTGTCATTGTGATAATCATTGTCTTTGAGTTTCTTAGAAAGGTCTAAAAACTCTTCACGCTTGGGATCAATGTAAAGCTTACCATCTACGATCCAACCCTTATCAGAGCTATTCTCAATTGCGTGCCATATATCACCATCACCTGATACAATAGCATAACCCTTTGCTCTTAATTCCTCAGCAGCCTCAAAGAACTTATCCCAGCCAGGACCAATCTTATCTTTGATGACATCGGGATCGTCAGTGCCCCATACATCTTTTGCAATGGAACGGCGATAGATAAATGCCCCGCCAGTTGCTTGGTAGCCAAGACCGACAACATCTCCATCAGGATTTGTGCCAATCTCAACTGTATATGGAGCAATCTCAGCTTCTTCTATAAGATTATCGACATCAATACCAAGATCCTTATATGGAGCAGCAAACTGATATGCGTCTCCTTGCGTGTACTTCAATATAAACGCAGCCTCTGCACAATAAATATCAGGGGCATCGTCACCACCAGCCGCAAGAGCCTCATCTAGAGCAGGCTGATATGCACCCTCCGTGGTCGCAATAATGGTATTTTCTATTTCATAGGGAAAATCAGGATTAAGTTCCTTATATTTGTCAAGCATTTTAGGCACTTCGTCAGTAAAACTCCAAAGGTTTATGACCTTTACGCCTGGTTCATCAGTAACTGCGGCTTCGTCGCCACCTTCTTTATCTGTGCCTTCTTCGTCAGTCTTATCACCTTCTTCAACATCAGGTTTCTCTGTATCTTCTGTTTCACCTTCCTTACCACACCCCGTAACTACAAAAGTCATAAGTAGTATACAAGCTAAAAAAACGGTAAAAATACGCTTTTTCATAATTCTCCTCCTTTTATATAGTTTATATTAGATTAATCAGTGAATAAATTCACTGTTAAACTCACATGTTTAATAATATTTTACAAGCTAGATTTACATATTTGATATATTATTTGAGGACGTCTGAAAAAATATTGGTATATTAGAAAATCTTTAAGAAATTTATAAATTTATTTGCACCCAATTACAGAATCTGATTTTTTGTACATTATTCACAATATATTCACCTTTAAATAGGATTATATAACAAATTCTCTAGACACTCTTCTCAAATATGATTGTTTATTAATCAAATATTGCTAATCCCATTTATCTAATTACCTCTCTTCAATAACTGCTGTATTACAATTTTTTAAAAAATAAATTCGTATATTTTATTCTTCTAAAAGTATAATACATAAAAACCCTTTAGACTTCGCAAAGATACTTAAGATTCAGTTATTTTTGATCACTAGCTAACAACAATGTTACCCTCCATAAAGAGCCTTATATTCTGTAGGAGTACAGTGGTTTTTAACTTTAAACAAACGATTAAATGTTGCCAGACTGCCAAAACCTGATTTCATAGCAATTTGCATTATGGGTAAATCTGATTTTAACAATAGTTTTTCAGCATATATAATTCGACGATTATTCAAGTACTTATACCAAGATATGCCTATTGTCTGCTTAAAGATGCGAGCAAAATGAGATTTACTAAATCCTGCAATATCTGCTATATCTTCTATTTGGATATTCTCGGTACAATGTTCATCTATGTATTTACAAACATTAGAGATTAACTCTGCATGCTCACCCTGCTTTTTGCTTTTTGTATTTGGTAACTTATCATTTTTATGTATATAATTCCTCCCTAAGATAGTAAAAAACTGAAGAAGCATAGAATGGAGCGACATCTCCTTGAATGGTAGCGTCGAAAAATACTCCAGCGTTATATTTAGGACAAGTGAAGATAGTTCTTTATGCACTTTAGACATTGAAGATGGCGTAACATTTACACAAGGATAAAACATTTTAAATTCTAAATTATTTAAACTATCAAGCATCGAACTGTCAAACTGTATTATAAATCGATATCCAGTAGATGGTGCATATAATTGATGCAATACGTTCGAAGGAATAATTATGATATCTTCATTATTTAATAGATATTCCTCTTCCTCTACAATAACCTTATAACTATTTTCAATAGGCATAATAATCTCAAAGTCTGTATGACAATGTTGTGGATAATCTTCAAATTGCTTATTCCTATAGATTCGCATTTTAAAATCTTCGTGATAATTTACAGTTTCGTAGATTCCATTTAAATTCTCAATCATAGAAATACACACCCCTATTACAATATCGATGACTTGCATCCTACGAATGCATCTTACTTTCCCATGATTTGATATGTAAATAACTCATACAGATTTTTTTATATCCTTTACGTCAATTTTGAATTTCATAAGTCAATTACTTCTAACTATTTTGGCTTTTCTCAATTTAAATAATCTATTAAAGAACTAGATGGACTATAATTGTTTAAATAGTTAAATAATAAAACTAATTAGATACTAATTAATAGCTACATTAAGTTAATTTAATCTTATAATCTATTCTATTTTAGAGTACAACGAAATATGTCCGAAAACGTTTTAGTATGTATTTGCATTTAGTCTATCACACTATTTCAAAAAATGCAACTATTTCAATTTTTTGTTCCTAAATATTAATTTTTTTGTAAATTGTAATTTTTAGTGTAAAAACAACCTGATTTTTTAAAGGCATTACCCTTTATGATTTGCCATTCTTCTTAGACTTTTAACGTTTTCTTTTGATGTTAAATGATTGTTTACAACTTTTTTACAGCAAGCGTAATGTAACTATCACTATCTCTGGGCGATTAAATAGCCTCTGTGGAATTATACTATTGCCAAGTCCCCTATTTACAACCATAGTGGAATTTTTACAGATATATTTTCCAGATGTATATTGAGGGAAAAATCCCTGATCTGGAGCTATTATTCCTCCAATAAACGGAAGTCTTACTTGTCCACCATGGGCATGTCCTGCAAACACCATGTCTATATCATATTCACTATATATGTG
>DGES01000128.1:564-5163 GCA_002386065.1 Firmicutes bacterium UBA3920 | reverse complement strand
GTCAAAAAAATACGTCTATCATTATAGAGAAGATGAGAATAAGTTGCATTTATGGGAAACTCAAGTACCATCTCATCTACTTCACTATCACAATTTCCTCTTACCGCAATTATTTTCTCTTTAAAATTATTTAATAGAGCTATTACTTCCTTAGGATTGTACTGTATTGGAAGAGGATTTCTAGCACCATGGTATAGTACATCACCCAATATAATTACATAATCAGCATCTTCACACTCAAATCTCTTCATGGCCTTTTGAGTATAATATATAGATCCATGTATATCTGATATAAAAAACAATTTCATAATAATTTCCTCCTATCTGTCTATATCCATTAAATAATATTATACTGCTCATGCCGCAAAATATATTCAACTTCTATGAATATCTACTGTCCGTCAAAAAAGATAGGACACGACTATAATTATAGCCATGTCCTATCTACAATTCAACATTCTTTCCCTTTTAGTTCCTATAAAAAGCAAAATTGCAACCACATGAACTAAAGGAATTTAAGTTTTTATATAATATATCAAAAAACATATCTAATTCAGCACTTTTACTACAGCCTTATAACACATCTCTATTGTCTCTTCAAGGCTAACATGGGGATATAGATCTTTTTGTCTAATATACTGCGAAAATCCCATTATAAGGCTATTTGTAACTATGATTTGATATGGGATGGATTCAGTAGTAGAAATAATCCCCTCTTCAATCCCAGCTTTTAATATATGCTTTATTATCTGATTAGCCATGTAAACATATTCAGATAGATCATACTTTTCATCTAATAGAAATTCATAAAGCTTTGAAATTTCCCCTATAGATAGCAACATATTAAAAGTAGATACATTATCTGCAGATTTCTCTGCTATCATATATAATAGCTCATAAAATTTCTCCTTAAATGAATCCTGGCTCTTTATCCTTGAATATCCATATTCAATTTCTTTAGCAACGCTATACAATATAGCCTCTGATATAGCCTCTTCCTTTGAATTAAAATAATCATAAATAGTACCTTTTCCAATACCTGCAGCTTCAGCAATATCTGATACTTTAATTGAATAGGGATTAATGCCATTTTTCATTAATTCGATTATGGCATTAAATATGGCTATTTGCTTTTCTGAATAAACCTTATCGCCCATCCCCTATACATTCCTTTCATCTAATAAATCATTTGTCTCCTCTTTGTGGAGTAAATGATACATCACCGGTACAACTAAAAGAGTAAGCACTGTTGCATAAGTCAAGCCGCCTATAGCTACTATGGCAAGAGGTTGAAGCATCTCTGCACCTGTCCCAACTCCCATAGACAATGTAGACAATCCTAATATTGTTGTTATAGCAGTCATCAATATAGGTCTCATACGTGTTTTCCCTGCCAATACTAAAGCTTCGGTCTTGTTAAATCCTCTCTCTCGCAATTGATTGGTAAAGTCCACAAATACTATCCCATTATTTACTACAATACCACTTAATACGAGGAATCCAAGCATTGCTATCAAACTTATCTCATTGCCTGTTAAAATAAGACCTATAAGTCCACCTGTAAATGCAAGTGGTATTGTGAACATAACTATAAATGGTGATAACAGTGACTGGAATTGTGCTACCATTATCAAATATATAAGCACAACGGCCAATATGATCATACTAAATAGATCACGCAAGGATTTATCAATCAACTCTTTTTCACCAGATATCTCCACTTTATACCCTTCTGGAACTTCATAATCTTTTAACTTCTTCTCAAAATCACGACTTACAAGACCTATGTTATGATCTACATCAATACCTGCAGTAACAGATACATAGCGCTCTTGAGAATCCCTTCTTATAGAAGAAGCCCCTTGTGCTTCTGTGATTGTAGCAATATCTTCTAAAGTAACTTCTATCTCTTCTTCTTCATCTCCTGCCATTGAAGGTTTTTGAGCCTTTATGGTTAGATTATTTAAATCATCTTTTTTTATGTCTTGATACTTCTTATCCACTACAATTACTGGATAGTCTTTATTTTCAATAGATAGCGTAGTTGCAGTTTCGCCTTTACCTATATATGATTTGACACTTGCAAATACCTGTGCCACAGTCAATCCCTTTTCCATTGCTTTTTCTTTATCAACTATGATCCGTATTTCTGTTAGGTTCTCCTCTATTCCATCAGTTGCATCTACAACACCCTCTGTGCTTTCGAGTAGTTCTACTATATCAGACGATATTTCATACAATGTATCTAGCTCTTTTCCTTTAATTAGAACCTCTATTCCAGAAGTACCTAGTTCAGACATATCCATTGTAGAAGTACTGACAGTAATTGTACAATCTAAATCATCTGTCAATCTCATTATTTCTTTCTGAATCTCAGCATTACTTATATCCTTATCTTCATCAAGAAGTAAATATAGAGACATTATATTACTGCTTGAACTCCCACCTAATGCCTCTAAAGCATCACTCTGGAATGCCCCTACAGTTTCAATGCCCTCTACTTCAAGAATCCGTTCAATTACTGTATCAGACATGGCAGTTGTATCTTCAAACGTAGCTTCCTTAGGCATTTCAATAGTCACAGACATCTGGGGCGCCTCCATCTCAGGTATAAATGCTGTCCCCATAGATAAACCACCAATTATACTAAGAACTAATAAAACTGTAACGAGAATCATGACAAGACCTCTGTGCCCAAGCGCCTTTCTCAAAACTCGTTCATACCAATTTGTGAATTTTTCAAAACCTTTTTGTTGTTTACCATTTGTCTCTTTTAACATTTTTGAAGCCATAGTGGGAACCAAAGTAAGAGCAACTATAAGACTTGCAAATAGTGAATACGCTATTGTTAAACCCATATCCGTAAATAATTGTCTAGATATACCTTCGACAAATACTATGGGTAAAAACACACAAGCCGTTGTAAGTGTAGATGCTAAAATTGCTCCAGAAACCTCTTTAGCTCCTTCCACAGCAGCCTCTACTTGGGATTTTCCTTCATGTCTTAGACGATATATATTTTCGATAACTACTATAGAGTTATCAACTAACATACCTACACCGAGGGCTAATCCGGCTAAAGATATAACATTAATTGTAATCCCTGTAAAGTACATCATTGCAATGGCAAAAATTATACTTATGGGAATAGATACT
Organism: Firmicutes bacterium UBA3920; assembly: GCA_002386065.1. Taxonomy (GTDB): domain Bacteria; phylum Bacillota; class Clostridia; order Caldicoprobacterales; family Xylanivirgaceae; genus UBA3920. The sequence goes on along the minus strand of DGES01000128.1, from coordinate 2,007 downwards.
GCTATTATAATTGTAGGCTTCGAATCCCTTAAAAATAATATTAGTACCAATATAGCCAGTATACCACCATATACAATATTTTTTAATACTGACTCTATAACTATGTCTATATACATCCCTTGATCCATCAAATTGGTAAAGCTCAAGTCTTCATATTCTGATGATAACTCCTCTTCCTTTTCCCTTATACGCTTTGCTATATCTGCAGTGGAAAAAGTACTTTGCTTTTGTAATGTCAATATTACAGCATCATTTCCATTTACTTTAGCATATATACTTTCAGAATTATCGGTGAACTCAACATTTGCAACATCTTTGAGATATATCTTTCCTACAACATCCTCACCTGTATCAAATAACAGCAAATTTTTCATCTCATCTATATCTTTAATTTTATCTCCCACTTTTACAAGATGTTCAGTCCCATCTTCATCTTGTACATAACCTGCAGGCATAGAAAAATTTTGTGCTGTCAATATTCCCGAGATCATCTCAGAAGTTATAACACCGTCTAAAGAAGCTTTTTTAAGAGCCTCTTCTCTTGCCTTCTCAAATTCTTCCCACTTTTCGTCTAGTGTCTTTTCGCCACTTTCTAATTCTGCTTTGGCTTTATCCATTTCAATATTTAAAAGTAGCTTGCCAGATTTTAGTTCCTGCTCTTTTGAAGTAATTTCATCCTTCTGTGAAGCAAGCATAGCTTTTTGCTTTGCAATTTCCGCTTGTTTATCAGATATCTGCTCGAGTCCCTTTTTAATTTTTGCTTTTCCTGTGTAAATATCTTCTAAACCATCATCTATCTTTTGGGAAATCTTTGTAAGCTCATAGCTCATTTCTTTTATTTTTTCTTCTTTGTTTTTCTGTAAATTCTTCTCCAATTTTAATAATACTGGAGCTATTTCTTTCTTCCACTCATCAGGAATATTCTCCTCCAAGGTTGGCAATAGATCTAAAGTTTCTTTATAATTGCCCTTAACGAGATTTTCCTCTATAGTAGATAATATCTCTTTAAAAGCAAGCAACTCTTGCTCTTTTTGTTCAATTGCATTCAATTTAGACTGCAAATCAGTCTGAGTTTTATTTATTTCTACCTCTCCCATAGATAACTTCGATTCTGCTTCTGCAATCTGTTTTTTAGCTGCAATTATTGCCTTCTCACCCTCAGATAATTTTGCACTTTGTTTCTCTTGTTCAAAAGAAAGTTTTGATTTCCCTGTTTCAATTTCTTTTTTAGCATTCAACAACTGATCTTCTGCTTCTGAAAGTTCTGCATCCACTGCATCTAAAATCTTCTTATTCAGATCTTCTATCTTCTCTTCATCGATTGTAACATCTATCCATTCTTCTAATAATCCTACTCCGGTTACTGAGGCAACTCCATTTATGCTCTCCAATTCAGGAATTATCTTCTCCTCTACCATTTGAGAGATTTCAAATATATCAAGA
>DGES01000128.1:0-363 GCA_002386065.1 Firmicutes bacterium UBA3920 | reverse complement strand
AGCTTCCCATTGATCTCTATCGTTGCTGAATCCATATTAGTATCACTATTGAATTCTAATATCACAATAGATGCATTCTCTCTAGATATAGAACTCACATTCTTTATATTATTAGTCGTAGCTAATGTCTGTTCAACAGGTTTTGTCACTATCATCTCTACTTCCTCTGGGCTTGCTCCTGGATAACTTGTCATTACCACTAAATAAGGTAAATCTAGGCTAGGAAGCAAATCTGTATTTAGATTCATAAAAGATACAGTCCCAAGGATTAATACAGTAATTACTGCTACAATCACAGTATATGGCTTTTTTACACTAAATTTTGATAGCATCTTACTCCTCCAATTCCTAGTTATAATTGAT
>DGES01000107.1:5612-5977 GCA_002386065.1 Firmicutes bacterium UBA3920 | reverse complement strand
TTTACTTTAAAAACAGCTTCTTTACCTTTTATTTCTTCCACATGATAGTCTTCAGGAAATGTCACTTTTATCTCTTTCTCTTCTCCTATATTCATACCAATTAGTTGCTCTTCAAAGCCAGGTATAAACATATTTGAACCTACTTCCAGTACTGCATTTTCAGCACTACCACCTTCAAATTCCTCTCCGTCTATCATACCTTTATAATCCAAAATCACTTGATCGCCTTCCTGTACAGGACGATCTTCTATATTTATTAACCTTGCATTTTCTTCTCTAATTTTAGATATTTCATTCTCCACATCTTCATCTGTAACATTATACTCGACTTTCTCTATTTCTATTCCCTTATATTCTCCCAACTC
>DGES01000107.1:4360-5345 GCA_002386065.1 Firmicutes bacterium UBA3920 | reverse complement strand
ATCATTAGCCGCATCCTCATAGAATATAGCCTCTCCATAGAACTGTTCTATTATCTTTCTAGGTGCTTTACCTTTCCTAAAACCTGGAATATTTATATGTTTCCGATTTTTTAAATAGGCCTTTTGCATAGATTTATCGAATTCCTCAGCATCGATCTCTATTGTCAGTTTTACAGAATTTTTATCAGTTTTTTCAGCTGTAGCTTTCACCTATTGTTCCTCCTTTAGTATTATGTATACTCTCATTATCTATATATAACCCTATCGGGTATATGTTTAACAAGATATTTGTATATGCTGTTTTATTTAGCATTATCTCTGTTCAAATATCCATTAAGTCCAAAAAATCAACAAAGACATAAACTTTTTACGTTTGACCCATCATAAATACGCTAAACTAAATTCCACTTCATAACTATTATATTATAGCATAATCAAATAGTATGTCTAGTAGAATTAAAAAAATCTGGGATATCCATATAGTTGGATAAGTTTTTCTTCAAGCAAATAGCTTTCATATAACGTGTAGGATAGTTATGATTTCAGATGAGTAAAACGAATCCCTGGTGTGTATTTTAGCATATATATATATCTATTTCAATAGAATTTAGATTTTTTTGTGTATAACTAACTTTTGATATAAACCGTTTGCTCAAATACCTTAAAATTAAGTTCATTACCTTTTACACATAAGATATGTATAGTTTTTTCATTACTTAGTGTTTTTGTGGTAATTACATTATTATATTGTGATGCTCAAAATATGTAAATATATTGAAGTTTGATACCGAAAATAGTATAATAGCAACATCGCTTGGAGGTGATATATATGAATATAAATGATAATATTATTTTATTTGATGGTGCAATTGGAACAATGCTACAAAAATTAGGACTCGCATCTGATGAATGTCCAGAAATATGGAATGATACTCATCCTGAACTTGTAAAAAAAGTCCACAATGCATATAAAAAATCTGGAAGT
>DGES01000107.1:3939-4088 GCA_002386065.1 Firmicutes bacterium UBA3920 | reverse complement strand
ATGGGCAATGATGGCTATGTAGCTGCTTCTATAGGTCCCACAGGTGAAATGCTGGTACCATATGGAACCCTCACATTTGATAATATGTATGATGCATTTAAAGAGCAGATTATATCTATAACAAACGCCGGCGCTGATATTATAATAAT
>DGES01000107.1:0-3672 GCA_002386065.1 Firmicutes bacterium UBA3920 | reverse complement strand
ACTACACCTGAGCATATATATTCTATTGGACGTTCAATAGTAAACTTAAGTCCTATACCACCCATTGAAAAAATATCAGAACTAATATGCTCTCCATATAAATTTACTAAAATAGAAAATATTGAAAAAAGACTTTTAGATATTGAGATTACATCCTCTATGGAGCCTTTTGATATTCTAGATATACTTACAGAATGTGATATTTTAAATCCTATACCCTGCGTCAGATTCCATGAATCTATGTATTCCCCACACCTTATAAATAAGTTTATGTCAGATTTCCAATCTATAGTAAAAGAACCCGTTGCATTTGTACTAGATAATACCCAAATGGCAGAGATTATATTAAGAGCATATCACGGTCGAGCTGCTGTCATCCTAGATAATAACCATTCTAAAGAGATATATGATATAATAGAAAAGTATGGAGCATACATTATTTAGAAGGAGAGTGCAGTATATGGCAGAACTTTTAAAAGATAAAAATATACTCATAATGGGAGTATCAAATAAATGGAGTATTGCGTGGGGTATAACACAAGCGTGTTTTGACGCCGGCGCTAATATCCTCCTGTCTTGCCAAGATGAACGAACTGAAAAAACAGTAAGAGAGCTCACCCGCAATATGGAAGGTATCAAAATATATAGGTGCGATGTAACAGACGATGAGCAGGTAAAATGCATGTTTGACAATATAAAGAAAGACGTAGATGTATTACATGGATTGGTACATAGCATTGCCTTTGCTAAAAAAGAAGAATTAGAAGGTGCTTACTATAACACATCTAGAGATGGATATTTGTTAGCTCAAAATATAAGTGTCTATTCACTGGTTGCAGCTACTCGATATGCAAAACCCTTAATGACCGATGGTGAAGGTAGTATAGTCACCCTCACATATCTAGGAAGCGAACGTGCTATTCCTAACTACAACGTAATGGGCGTTGCAAAAGCCGCTCTTGAAGCCTCTGTGAGGTATCTAGCAGCCGATTTAGGTCCCGATAATATAAGAGTTAATTCTATATCTGCAGGTCCTATCAAGACCATATCTGCTAGAGGTGTAAAAGATTTTACAAGTATGCTTAAACAATATGAAGAGAAAATACCATTAAAACAACCTGTAACACAAAAAGAAATCGGCGATACTGCTTTATTTTTACTCAGCTCTCTATCACGGGGAATAACAGGAGAAAACATCCATGTAGATGGTGGATATCACATATTAGGCATATGAAAAGGGGCTGTTGCAAAATAGCCCCTTTTCCATATATAAAATATATCAAAAACTCATATAATCTACAAAATATGTTTGAAAGTCTGCCATTGACGACAATTCTATATAATCTGTCATTTCTTTTATTATATCTGCCTCCTCTATCATATCTTTAGAAAGAAGAGCCATTTTAGCGCCGGCGCCGGCGCCATTTCCAATCCCTATAACTTTTCCACTAAATTCTTTAGGTATAAGTCCTATATCCATGGCATGTCTATAATCTATGTAGTTGCCAAACCCTCCTGCCAAATAGACATTTGATATATCATCATAGGAAACTCCTTTCGCTTTCATGAGTACCTCTATACCAGCTCTAATTGCTCCCTTGGCAAGTTGAACTTCCCTTATATCTCTTTGGGATATATATATTTCTTTAGAACCGTCTTTATATGGGGAAGTCAATATAATTGCTGGATTATTATCTTTCAATACTATTCTATCACTCAAATCTGCTGGTAATTTCCCTGCTGCTTCCTCTGGAGATATTAATCTGCCTGTCTTGTCCAATAGACCAGACCTTAACATCTGTGCAACTGCATCAACTATGCCAGAACCACATATGCCTTTTGGAGATACTCCTCCTATCGTAGTATAATCTATATCTTCCCCTATATAGACCCTATTTATCGCACCGAAGACTCCACCTAATCCGCATTCAATACTTGCCCCTTCAAACGCAGGACCCGCAGCTGTAGAACAAGCTAGTATCCCATCACTATTCCCAAGGGCTATCTCACCATTAGTTCCAATATCTATGAGTAGCGCTATCTTTGAACTCCTATGTAGGCCACAACTCAATATTGCCGCTACCGTATCTGCACCTACATAACTTGATATCATAGGAAGTATAACTACTCGTCCTTGCTTACATATATCCAACTCTAAATCTCTACTTAAGAGCTCTAGTCTTCTGCACACCACTGGTACAAAAGGTGATACTGCAATATTTTTGACAGGAAATCCTGCCAATATATGCATCATTACAGTATTGCCCACAAAAACTATTTCATATATATTTTGTGATGAAATTTTGTATTGATAACAAAAATGATGTATCATACGGTTTATTTCATCTCTTAAGAGCTGTCCTAATAAAGATAAGCCTTCTGCTTTAGTCATAGTATAGTCTATTCTAGTCATTACATCGGCTCCATAAGGACTCTGGGGATTTAGAGATGAATATATCCCTATCTCCTCGCCTGTATTTAAATTTATTAGAAATCCTACAATCGTGGTAGTTCCCACATCAATTGCTATTCCATAATTTATAGATTCGGTATCACCAGGCTCTATTTCCACAATATCGTCATAGTATAATACCGCTGTAACTTTAAAATCATTAAATCGAAGTATATCTGGTATATCTGCTATAATTTGATTATTAGACACTTTAGCAGGTACTATTTTTTGCTCTATTCGTTCCACATCGCATATTTGATCCTCTATACTAGGAGGAGTAAGTTCCATATATAATTTCTTAAGTGACGGATTGAGAGGTATATCCGATTGACTGGATGTCATAATTATAGCATCTTCTTTATTCTGCTCAGGAATTTCAACTATAAGATCCCTATCCACTATTATACTACAGGCAAGTTGGTAATCCTCAGTACCTCCAAATCCTTCAGTTAATATTTTTACCCTACACTTTCCACATATTCCCTTGCCTCCACACGGTGCAGCTATATTCAAACCGTTTTCTGTAAGTAATTCAAGTAAGTTGTTGCCTTCTTCTGGTTCTGTAAATATCTTTGTCCTTTGTTCCCCTTGAATTACTTCAATTACTGCCATATCTATCTCCTTCCAAATAAATATAAAACTTTTATAATGAACCTCATAACAAAATTAACATCAATCTTCATTTTACAAGGGTCTTTGCAAGCTCTGCTGCAGAGGCAGCATCAGAAGAATAGCCATCTGCACCTATCTCATCTGCAAAATCCTGAGTCACAGGCGCCCCGCCTATCATGACTTTAACTTGATCCCTCAATCCTGCATCTTCCAATGCTTCTATTGTCTTTCCCATATAAGGCATGGTTGTAGTCAAAAGAGCAGACATAGCTACAATATCTACATCGTATGTCTTAACGGCATTCACAAATTCCTCTGGAGCCACATCAACCCCAAGATCGATTACCTCCATACCTGCGCCTTCCATCATCATGGCAACTAAATTTTTGCCAATATCGTGAAGATCTCCTTTGACAGTTCCTATTGCTACCTTTGCAACTGGTTTTACATCTTTATCTACTAATAAGGGTTTTAGCAAAGTTAATCCTGCCTGCATCGCTCTAGCTGCTATAAGTACCTCAGGTACATATATTTTATTATTCTTGAAGAGTTCTCCAATTTCTCCCATGCCTACTATGAGAGCATCATTGACGATATCAACGGGATCT
>DGES01000123.1:3432-6980 GCA_002386065.1 Firmicutes bacterium UBA3920 | reverse complement strand
AGATGTGTATAAGAGGTATCTACTGGCTTTTTTGAATCACCACCACAAGCTGTCAAAAATACAGTCATTATCAGTATACAAACCAATAATAAAGAAATGCGTTTTTTCATAAATATGTTCCCCCTTAAAATGTTTTTAATGTTATTTAAAGGAAATTTCTTTATGCTAATTTACCTCTTTATTACCACCTTCTTTCAAAACTAGTTTGAAACATATTGAACAACATTTACGACTTGCACAGATTTATATATGCCTTTCTGTATTTCCATTGTACTAAAGCCTATTATAAAAATCTTTACATATATTGTTCCCTTCCTTCTCATTTATACATATTTTGATGTATGTTTAAGAAAAGTATCACTAATTTTAAAAATAATTTATAAATAACTACCATTGACATTGAAAATAATTTAGTGAATTTGCACATAAAATCGTCAAATTTTTGCAAATAGATAATTGAGCATTAATTTAAAAATGAATCTTTATAATATAAGTTTGAATAATTATAATTGAGCATCTGTATGGAGCCTTACAGATGCTCTTAGAAAAATATCTTTATTTTTTATAATACCATTTTGCCCCTTTAGGTGTATCTTCAACTACTATACCCATATCATTTAACTCTTCTCTTATACTGTCAGCTAATGCCCAATTCTTCTCCTCTCTAGCCTTCTGTCGTCTCTTTATCAATTCTTTAATCTCATCTGTCCCTTGTGGCTGTGATTCTTTCTGTAAAAGTCCTAAAACACTTGTTAATTTCATAAATTCTGTATAACCTATCTCAACTATTCGTCTAGAACTTTCTTCATTCAAAACTCTATTCATATCCCTCACCATATCAAATATGGCTGCCAATGCATCTGCAGTATTTATATCATCTTCCATGGCATCCTCAAATTTTTTCCTGTATTTGTCTATTCGATTTTGTAATTCCCTTTCTTTTTGAGTCATCTTCTTATCCTCTGTAATCTTTAAAAGATATTCTAAGTTGCCCTTTGCATTATATAATCGCTCCAAAGCACTCTCTGCCTGTTTTAAGAGTTCTTCGCTGAAATTTATGGGATTTCTATAGTGGGCTGAAAGCATAAATAATCTTACCGCTTCTAAATCAAATTTTTTTGATAATTCCCTTACAGTAAAAAAATTGCCCAGTGATTTAGACATCTTCTTATTATCTATATTGATATATCCATTGTGTATCCAATATCTTGCAAACGGCTTTCCTGTCGCTCCTTCGCTTTGTGCAATCTCATTTTCATGGTGGGGAAATATTAAATCCTGTCCACCTGAATGTATATCTATTGTTTCTCCTAAATATTTCATAGCCATCACAGAACACTCAATATGCCATCCAGGTCTGCCTTTTCCCCATGGACTATCCCAAGCAGGTTCACCGGGTTTTTGTCTCTTCCAGAGTACAAAATCCATGGGGTTTTTCTTGTGCTCGTCTACATCTATCCGTGCACCGGCCTCTAAATCTTCCAAACGCTGCCCAGAAAGTTTGCCATATTGGGGAAATGCAGATGTATCAAAATACACATTCCCATCCACATTATATGCCATCCCTCTATCTATTAGTCGTTGTATGAAAACTATCATATCCTCTATATGTTCTGTGGCTCGAGGATGATAAGTTGCCCTCTTAATACCAAGGGCATCTGCATCTTTAAAATATTCCTGTATAAACCTGTCACCCAATTCAGATATATCTATACCTTCTTCGTTTGCCCTCTTTATCATCTTATCGTCTATATCTGTAAAGTTTTGTACATATTTTACTTTATACCCCTTATATTCAAAATATCGTCTTAGAGTGTCAAATATTATAAATGGTCTTGCATTTCCCACATGGAAATAATCATATACAGTTGGCCCACATGAATATATACGTACCTCTCCTTCTCTAAGTGGAACAAACTCCTCTTTTTTTCTAGTCAATGTATTATATAATTTCATCTCTTCTGTGCACCCTCCAATTCTTTAATACGTCTTTCCAGACATACTATTCTATCATACAATAATTTTATCTGATCCTCCACTGGATCAGGAAGTCTTATCTGATCCAGATCTATCTCATCATCACATACCCTCTTGTTGTCCTTTTTAACTATATGAGCAGGAACACCTACAGCAGTAGAATTTGGCGGTATTTCCTTTAACACTACAGCATTTGCTCCAATCTTTGAATTATCTCCCACCTTAAATGGACCTAATACTTTAGCACCACTACTTATAACCACATTATCACCTATAGTAGGATGCCTTTTCCCCACATCCTTTCCAGTTCCCCCGAGGGTCGCTCCTTGATATATGGTAACATTATCTCCTATCTCTGTTGTTTCCCCTATTACAACACCCATTCCGTGATCTATAAAGAGACCATCACCAATCTTTGCAGCAGGATGAATCTCTATACCTGTTATAAATCTATTTATCTGGGATATAACCCTTGCAAGTAACTTTAATTTCTTTTTATAAAGCCAATGCGCCAGTCGGTGCAAAATAACTGCATGAAAGCCTGGATAGCAAAGAATAACCTCAAATACATTCCTGGCAGCAGGATCTCTCTCTAAAACTGCATTTATATCTTTCTTAAGTCTTTTAAACATACCCCCTTGTACACCTCCTATTACTATATAAATTAAAAAACCTACGTATCCGATATATTCAGAGACGTAGGTACGCGGTTCCACACTGATTGGGCATAATACCCCCCTTTTTAATTATAACGTAAATTATACGGCCCTCCCTACTCAATATTCAAGAGAACAGCTCCCGAATGCATTTCGAACAAGTCATTGACCAAAGGCAATTCTCAGCCGATGATTGCCCCTCTCTGTCGGTGTGACTCTATCTACTCTTTCGTTCATAGCCTTTTATATATTGTTTTTAGTTTAATATATTATATTATAGTATATACTTAGGTGTCAATTATGTGCTTACTTTAAGCTGCCAGTTATATAGTCCACAAATCCATTACATTTTCGTTTAAATCTTTACAAAAACTCGAGTACTATATATTAATATACCCTGTACGATATTCTATAAACAAAATTTTTCCATATTAATTATCCCTTTCGATAGGCATTTATATAACCAAGACAAAACTCATCCTGTCCACTCAAAAGTTTTGCTGCATATAATAGGTGCATTGTCTCCTTATCAAGTGGATCTAATATGGCTGCGTCTAATCCAGCATTTATAGCCAACACAAGAAAGGCTCTATTTATCATCTTTCGACCTGGAAGTCCAAAGGATATATTACTAAGTCCACATACAGTGCGAACATTGGGAATCTCTGATTTTATACGCGATATAGTATCTAGAGCTATTACCCCATTGTTGTGATTAGTAGCAACAGGTTGGATCATGGGATCTATGTATATATCTTCTATGGGCACACCATCTTTAACAAGAGAATCTACAAGGTGCTTGGCAATTTTCACCCGCCCATCAACTGAATCTGGAATCCCCTCATCATCCATACACAGTGCTATCACCGATGCATTATATTTTAACACCAAAGGTAAAATATTATAGTATCTATC
>DGES01000123.1:0-3204 GCA_002386065.1 Firmicutes bacterium UBA3920 | reverse complement strand
TCTACAGATCGCTGAACTACGTTGACTATCCAACTTAAAATTTCCGATTCACCGTGGACAAATGTTCCACAGTTTACGTCTATATAGTCAGCGCCGGCATCTACCTGAGCCTTAGCCAGCTCTACTATAAAATCTTCATCCCTATTTGCTACCCCCTGCTGAACCGATTCAATACTGGTGTTTATCTTTTCACCTATTATGATCATAAAGTTCATCTCCTTCCATCTTTACAAAGTCCTGCCCTTTCCATTATAGTAACAATCATATGTGTCCTGTGAAATGGAGTTATAAGATATACCCCATCTGCATACCCCCGCAATCTATCTATAACATCCACAGCTATAGATATACCTATCTCTTCTGCTTTCTTTCTGTCCATATCCTCTGTAAACATTTCTATATATTCCCTTGGTATATCCATACCTGGCACTTCATTATCTAAAAACAGTGCATTCCTATAACTCACAATGGGCATAACTCCAGCCAATATTTTTACATCCCTATCTTCTTTTATCTTGCCTATATACTCAATGGTATCCTCTTTAAATACTGGTTGGGTTAAAAAAAACTTAGCCCCATGTGCTATCTTTCTATCCATTCTCTCTATTTCAATTTCTTTGTTTGAAACATTTAGATTTAATGCACCACCTATATTGTAGGGGGAATTCTTAAATATTTCTCTATTCATTTCACGTATCATCTGTATAAATCTTATGGAATTTAGATTAAACACACTCTTTATATCAACTCGCTCAGAACTAGGTATGGGATCTCCAGTGACTATGAGTATGTTTCTAATCCCCTCTATATAGCCCCCAAGGAGTAATGCCTTAAGTGCTATTATATTTCTATCCCTACAACTCAAGTGGGGCATTGCATCTATCCCTACTTCACGCTTTATCTTAGCGGCCATCATCATTGGATCTATCCTTACTTTAGCCATTGGCGAATCTGCTATAGTAATTATATCTACTCCGCCTTGTTTAAGCTCCCTTGCACCATCTATTGTCTTATTTAAATCTATACTAAATGGAGGGTCCAACTCTACCGCTATAACGAATTCGCTATCTGACAGTTTTTTAGCAAATTCATTAGAAACCCTATCCGCATGAATTATCTCCTCAACATCTGCCTTGGGTACTGTCCTTAACCTCGGCCGCTTTACACCCAACCTTTTCGATACTTCATATATATGTGCTGGAGTCGTGCCACAGCATCCTCCTAATATCTTTATCCCTAGAGCCTCTATATCCATCAATTTATCTGCAAAATATTTTGGATTTTGAATATATACAGTTCTTTCATTTATTGTTTCTGGATATCCTGCATTAGGCAATATGGAGACTATATCATGGCCAAACTCCATATAACGTATTATATTATACAGATGGGTAGGACCTATAACACAATTATATCCATATGCATCTATTGCATCTATCTTTCTTATTTGTGCCTGTATTCGCCTTGCACTTATACCCTTTCTTGTGAATCCATCCCTATTTAATGCAAATTGTGTCAATATAAATGCATCTTTATTTACCGATTTTATATATCTAGATATATCTTCTAAATATTGCGTGCTGCTAAATGTCTCAAATATAAATATATCTGCACCTAATTCTAAAAATACATCCACTATAAATCTATATTCATTTAATATGGCATCCCCTTCAATACTCTCCCCATTCACCATCTCAGGGATAGGCCCTATATCTGCTGCAACAAACACATGCTCTTTGGCGCCTGCATCCTGTGCAATCTCAAATCCCCTTGTTATAATCGTCTTGACTTCATGATGACTCTTTCCAAGTGTCAATGTATTAGCTGAAAATGTGTTAGTCCTTATAAGCTTTGCACCTGCATCTATATATGCGCTATGAATATCATGGATTATATGTGGTGTTTCAATATTGGCCAGTTCTGATAAGGTAGTATGGCTTCCTGTAAGCTGTGCATAATATGTACCCATTGCTCCATCTGTCACAAGTGTGTTTTGTTTTAAATAATCCCTTAGCATAAAACCTCTCCTCACATCAAGTATAAACCCCCTAAAGGACATTAAGAGTGAATGATAAATCCTACAATAGTTTTAAAATATATATTTTTGGGGAGGATCCTGCTCATTTGGACCCTCCCCTATGTTTTTTACTTAAAAAATGAGCGCACCCAACTAAAAAATTCAGTAATTGCATCTAATATCTTCTCTAATATGCCCTTATTTTCCTCAACCGTCTTCTTTATGTCGTCAACACTTATACCTATCTTATCCAACTGTTTTGTTATAGTCTCCACATTTAAATTAAGTTGACTTATCTTCTTCATAAGTTCTATAATCTTAGCAATCTGTTCATCAGTTAACTCTATGCCCAACTGCTTAGCAATATCCCTTATAATATCCTCAATTTCACTTTCATCCTTGGGTTTATTTAATACTACTTCTTCTTTTACCTTTTTTATGAGTTCAGCAGCTTCTTCCTGTCCCACCTCTTCGCCAAGATCACCTGTGAGCACTAACTCTTCATTAGCTGTCTTTTTCGCTTCATCACTTAACTCTTCTCCTGATATCTCTTCAAATGCCTTCATTATACCAGTAAGCGCCGCTGTACCCGATACATTGAAAGGTGCTGCTACAATGACTTTTGCATCCTCGATCCCTGCCGTTACCATTGCATTAGCATACATCTCCTTTGATACCCAAGTTATATTGTGGGTATCCACCATAATCCCTTCTCCTTTTGGTAAAAGCTGTACATATGCAGATGAAATAGCACGAGTACCTATCTGTTTATCAGGCACCAAACCTGATAGATAATCCCTCTCCTCCTGGTTTGTAACCTCTATTATCCTGACTTCATCACGCTTGACACCAAAGTGTTCAAGCATCTCTTCTTGCTGTTTAGGTGTTAGATCAGCACCCAAACTCACCACATTTTCCTGATCTGCAAATACAGTATTGGCAAATGAACACACTATGGTGAGCATTACCAAAAACAGCGATAAAATTTTCTTTTTCATATCTATCCCTCCAACTAAGATTCTCTCTTCTCTAGGAGCACTATGGCCTGGGCAGCAATAGCATAACCGCCACCAATCTCTCCAAGCCATTCAGTAGTTGGCGCCTTTATATTTATTTGATTTTCCTCAACGCCTAGTACACCTATAATATATTTTCTCATCTCTCCTATGTAGGGAAGTAATTTAGGT
>DGES01000086.1 GCA_002386065.1 Firmicutes bacterium UBA3920 | reverse complement strand
TATAAAAAGAAGGATTCAGTGTACGAAGGTACGCTGGATCCTTCTTTTTCGTTAAATAGATCTACTATTCTTTTAAGAGTTGTTCTACAGTAACAAAGTTATATCCTTGTTCTTTTAAGGATTCTATAATAGTCGGAAGTGCATGAACGGTTGCCACCCTATTGTCACTTCCTCCTGCTGAATGCATGAGTACAATAGCACCAGGATGAATACCATCTATTACACATCTTACAATTTCATCCTTATCAGAAGTATGCCAATCCATGGAATCAACCGACCATCCTATTATTTTAAAGTTTTTCTCCCTAAGGACTAGAAGTTGGTTAAGAGTCACTAATCCGTAAGGAGGCCTTATATATTGAATATCCATATTTGTTATATCTTTGAGTAATTCGTTACATTTTTCAAAATCATTAATCAATGTTTTAATCGATACATCTGTAGGTCTTAAGTGAGTAAAACTGTGATTTGCAAGTTGATGTCCCGATGAGATAATTTCTTTACATACATCTCCATGTTTTTGTGCATTTTCTCCTATAACAAAGAAGGTAGCAGGAATATCATATTTATCTAAAATTTTTAATATCTTTGGAGTAGTCTTTGTATCGGGTCCATCATCAAAGGTTATTGCAACTTTCTTTTGTTGAGTGTTTGAACATGTAAAAAAGGTAGTTGGAAATTCCTCTACAAGTTTTCTTGCATCAATATGAAACTTTGTTAAATTTTCCTTGGTATCACTATCTAACATAATTGGTGGTGTGGCAATGAAACCATTGGACACGTTATCATTAGAAATTAGATTTTTTTGTTCTATATACATAAACTCCTTCGTCCCTCCAATATTTCTTTGTGATAAAGGTTGTATGTATATGCTAATTATTACTATACATATCACCATGGATATTATAACATATTTAATTCGTTTCATTGTTTCATCTCCTAAATTTAGTTGATATATTACTGTCTTAGTATTCCTTGTTTTGGGAAAAATAAAAACCAAACATTATATATTTTTGTGTCAAAACAGAGAATAATTGATATAGATTATTTCATTTTTGCCTTTATATTAGCTTTATGTCAGTATATAATTTTGTGGTTATGTTTTGTGTTTAAAAAAAGCCTTTAAATATGATAGTATATAGACAAAAGAATATAAGAAGTTTTAAAGATGGGAGGTAGAGAGGTGTGGATGGTGAAAAGAGAAGGAGAAAAATCCTAGAGGAGATACTCTCAAGTACTAAACCTCTTACAGGAACACATTTATCCAAACTGTTTAATGTGAGCAGACAGATAATAGTCCAAGATATTGCCCTGCTTCGTGCAGCAGGATACAATATAATTGCCACTCCGCAGGGTTATATACATCCTAGTAGTTTAGAACTAGAACAACGTCATAGAAGGATGATAGCCTGTAGACATGATGTGGGTCAAATGGAGGAAGAACTTTTGACCATTGTAGATCTGGGAGGTAAGATATTAGATGTAATAGTAGAGCATCCAGTATATGGAGAGTTTAAGGGACAGCTTATGATAAGCTCTAGAAAGGATGTAGATGATTTTGTAGGTAGGATGCAAAATGCCGGGGCAGAACCTTTATCTGCATTGACAGAAGGAGTGCATATTCATACTATAGAGGCGGATGATGAAGAGACTCTAGATTTAATAGTAAAAGAATTGGGCAAAAAAAATCTACTTTTGTCGGAAGAATAGTAATATACCAAAATCAGAATTTTAATATGTGTGAAAGGTATAAAAACGCGAAATCGGCACCCTTTTAAGGGCAGCCGATTTGTATATTAAAAGGAGGTCAATAAAAAGCAATAAACTACATAGTTTTGTGTCACTATAATAAGTATAACACAAAATATTGTGTATGTAATAAAATCAGCCATTTTAAAAAATTTTCGTCACAATATATAAAGAACTTTTTAGCTTATTGTGGTATATTCCTAAATCTATATTTTAATAAAAAAACAGAATGTATAATTTTCCAGACACGAAGGGTGATAGAAAAGAGGAAGACTTATTCTATAGGCCAATTAAATTGTTTATTTGCATATATTAAAAAGTATAGTATAATATAGATACAATAGAGTGTATAATAAAGGCGATGAAGGGAAAAGTTATATGTATGTCCTACTCAGAGAGCCGGTGGTAGGTGTAAATCGGTTAGGATACATATATGTCCATCCTAGAGCTGCAAATCCGAATTAATAGTAGGTTTTGCCGGTAAAATCCGTTAATTGTATTGAGGCTGGAAACTTTAATATAAAAGTTTCAAGCAGGGTGGCAACGCGGGTTATCATCTCGTCCCTGAGGGGATGAGATTTTTTATTTTTGGATATTGGAACATATAGGAGGTATTAGAATGTTAGATATTAAATTTATACGAAACAATATAGAACTTGTTGAAGAGGCTCTTAAAAAGCGAAATGCCAAGGGGAATTTAGATGAATTTCTAAAACTAGATAAATCTAGAAGAGAACTCATAGCGAAAAGTGAGCAGCTTAAGCAAACTAGGAATGAAGTAAGTCAAGAAATAGGAAGATTAAAACGTGATAAAAAGGATATAACCCATTTGACTAAAGAAATGAAAGAATTAGGGCAAGAAATAAAGAGATATGATAGAGAGTTGAAAGAAGTTGAGGAGAAACTCAATGATATACTTCTCAGCATCCCCAATATTCCTAATGAGGATGTACCAGTTGGCCAAAGCGACGAAGATAATAAGGAGATAAGACGTTGGGGAGAGGTTAAGGAGTTTGATTTTGAGGCAAAGGCCCATTGGGATCTTGGAGAAGAACTTGGAATATTAGATCCTAAGACAGCTGCTAAGGTTACAGGTGCTCGTTTTACTTTTTTAAAGGGATTGGGAGCTAGGCTTGAAAGGGCTTTAGTGAACTTTATGTTGGATCTTCATACTACTGAGCATGGATATACAGAGGTTTTTCCACCTTATATGGTTCATAGACGTAGTATGGTGGGTACTGGTCAGTTACCTAAATTTGAAGAGGATGCATTCAAGATAGAAGGTACAGATTATTATATGATACCTACAGCAGAAGTTCCTGTTACTAATATGTATAGAGAAGAAATAATAGACGGGGATATATTGCCTATAAAACATGTGGCCTATAGTGCTTGTTTTAGAGCGGAAGCAGGTTCAGCAGGAAGGGATACAAGGGGTCTTATAAGACAGCATCAATTTAATAAAGTGGAACTTGTCAAATTTACAAGACCTGAAGAGTCATACGAAGAATTGGAAAAACTTACAAATAATGCAGAGGAGGTTTTAAAGAGATTAGGGCTTCCATATAGGGTAGTGGTACTTTGTACAGGTGATTTAGGTTTTTCATCAGCTAAAACCTATGATATAGAAGTCTGGATGCCAAGTTATAATAGATATGTGGAGATATCATCATGCAGTAATTTTGAAGATTTCCAGGCAAGGCGTGCAGATATAAAATATAGACCTAAAAAAGGCGAAAAGGCCGTATATGTTCACACACTAAATGGCTCAGGAGTTGCCGTTGGTAGGACAGTAGCAGCAATAATGGAGAACTACCAAATGGCAGATGGTAGCATAGAGATACCCAAAGCTCTTATTCCATATATGGGAGGTGTAGAGAGGATTACTAAATAATTCTCTCTATTTTCACTTTTTATAAAAACATAGGGATTTTTTCAGAGGTCTGTGTCACATATGTTTGATTTCTCTAGAAGTACAAAGCAAAAAATGAAGAGCTAATTGCGATGTACG